>NZ_BAAHAP010000182.1:0-4116 GCF_054777495.1 Echinicola sediminis
ACAAAAGGGTTCGCAATAGCCTGCCCCGATCACTTTCGGGGACGCAGCGATCCTATTTCACTGCTTTTAAATCGAACTCGGGTTCATACCTTAGCTATTGTACGTTACTTTTTCCAAGTCTTAGAATTCGGGTTTAATTGTTGGCCCCTATAACACATTTTCCTCAAAGAGCTTTTCCAAGGTTTGGTCCAGATCCCTACTAAAACCGCTGTGGGGTCGGGATGTTTGGATGATGGAGCTTCTGACAGCGGTCAGCCATCGGAACCTGGATGCCAGATCCATTTCAGCGATTTTTCCTCCATTGTCCTTGCCAAAGCAGATTTTATCAAAAGATTCCAAGTTCAATTTGATCATTTCCACATCAGCTTCTGGATCAAGCGCCAGCAGTTTTGTTTCGTTCAACAGGGTTTTTACTTTTAGGTAACCGCTTTTCCAGGCACAGAGGATCACTCCGGCATTGATAAATTCCTCCCTTTCCACCCGTGGTACCACCCGGATGATGGCATAATCAAATAAGTGCTGTTCTTGCATCTTGGGCTTCTTTGGTAAATTGATCGGCATAAGAAAATCTCAGCGCTAAATATTGTTGATAAACGTTTCGTAATTCCTCGGCATCCTCACCGTCCCCGCTGGCCAGCAACCATTCCTCCGGAATCAATGTGACGATTTCCCTTAATTTTTCAGGGCTCAACTTTTCTGTAAAGAGGGCATTGGCTTCCTCAAGCTGTTGGGCCTGCGGCAGCAAGACATGGTTTTGGATGATGGGAAAGGCTTTGGTGGCACTTTTTTCCCAATTATTCCAGGCATGGTGGAAAAGAAAGGCCGCTCCATGATCGATCAACCAAAGCTCTCGGTTCCACATCAGCATGTTGGTATTGCGAAAAGTACGGTCCACATTGGTGATGAACATGTCCAGCCAGACTATCTTGGAGGCAAGCAAGGGATCCGCTTCCATGGCCAAGGCATCGTAATTGATGGCTCCCGATAGAAAATGGAGCGCAAGGTTTTTGCCTTGGCTGCTCTTGAGCAGGTCTTGGATCTCCTCATCCCCCTCCGTTCTGCCAAAGGCCGGATCCAAATGGGCAAAGACCAATTCGGGTACTTTGAGTCCCAAGGCCCTGGCAATTTCACCGCCCAGCAGCTCGGCGATCAAGGCTTTTTCCCGCTGCCCTGCCCCACGGAATTTCAGTACGTATTTGAAACCGTCATCGGCATCAGTCAGCGCGGGCAAGGAGCCTCCTTCCCGTAAGGGCAAAATATATCGGGTTACATTGACGGTGCGTAAGTCCATAAGTGTTCGGCTAAAATCAATCGAGGATGGCGTTTTAGGTTATCACTGTGCCCAAAAGCCATATTTCCCCAAAGATTGGATATTATCAGCAAATTTAAAACTAAGAAAAGGCTTAATGGGGCAGGGATATAAAAAAGCGCAATTACCAGTAAACAAATATATCAAGAAGGTGTCCACGAATCTATGTGGCGATAGACAGGTTAGCACGAATTAATTTTTGATAGATTCTAAGAAACTCAATGAATGATCAGAAAATGGAATTTGGAAATCGTCTGGGAGAGATCCGAAAAGGAAGGAAAATCTCCCAAGAAACCTTGGCCCATAAGGCCGATCTTGACCGCTCCTACATCTCTGATATCGAAAAGGCAAAAGAAACGTATCTATAGAGACGGTGTACAAATTGGCACGTGCATTGGATGTGGAGATAAAGGATTTCTTTTAAAAGTAATGGCTAAGCAGTATCCAGAACAAAAGATCAGCGTCCCCCGCTTCTGCGAGGAAAACGGTTTCTATACCACGAAGCAGCGGTCTTTTAATATGTCCAGGATAAAAGGAAGAAATACCAAACCGGAGAAACTGCTTAAAAAAGCCCTTTGGCATACCGGTCTGCACCACCGCTCCAACAAACAACACCTTCCCGGTAAACCGGATATCAGCTTTATCAAATACAAACTGGTCATCTTTATCGATGGCAGCTTTTGGCACGGCCACAACTGGTCAGAGCGAAAACATGCCATTAAATCCAACCGTGACTTTTGGATCCCAAAAATTGAACGCAATATGCAGCGGGATAGAGAAATAAATAATCACTATCGCAGCAAAGGATGGACGGTGCTCCGTTTTTGGGATTTTGAAGTGAAGAAGGAGTTGGGAGTATGTGTGAGGAGGGTTTTGGAGGAAGTTAGGTTGATTTGATTTTATTATCTACTTTATTTTTTATCAGTTCAGTTAATGTTGTGAAAAAAGGATATGCTGATGCATTCTTTGAAGAGTAATTGGCAAGTGATTTAAAGTCTATGCTTAATCCTTGTAATTCAGGATCAATAACTTTTTCGAGCTCAATTACTAAATAATGGCTTCTCGGGTTATTTGAAGGGTAATTTCTTTTAATCATATCTTGTTTAGAGAAAACCCTTGGCCCTCGATGTTTAATTTTCCAAAGCTCACCAGAATATGCATCCCCCTTTGTGTGAAGCAATAAATAACTTGCGTTTACAACCTCATGGCCCAACCTAAGTGACCCTGATTCGGATCCTGTTCTAAAATTATAAAGTAGGTTTTTCTTAACCCAATCGTATTGCTCCGAACTCTTATAATATCCTACCAAAACAAATGTTTCATCTGGTAAAAGATGCCTATTATTCTGATAAACTTCTGGAAGGGACTCATTTAACTCAGAGCCTTTTTCAGGAGGGGATTTATATATTTTGTAAGTTCCAAAAGCGGCTTTTTCCCTTTGGGAGGTTCTGTTTACAAAGTGTTTTACCACTTCTAAAATAAAATCTTTCAGTTCGTTAATGCCGCTATCTGTCTTTGAAGGTCTTACGGGAAAGGCGCCCAGTCCCGGAATAATCTCATGGAACCCTCTATTCTCCATTTTCTTTTCACCAGGATACAATACATATGCGCCACCAGTTCGTCGAATAGCATCCTTGTAAGCATGCATTTTTAATAAATCTGCATTTTTATACAAGCCTGCTTTGTTTTGTTCCTTCTCTTCGTCCAAATTCTCCTTAATCGGATCTGGAATGATTTCTCTTAGGTTGCTTACCTTATACTTGGCATCAAAATGAATGTGAACGATAAGTTCTTGATCTTCTGCTTCCTTTTCTTTAATTCCGTAAGGCCAAATGGAAAGCGTATAATCTGGACGAAGTGTCGTGGTCCAACTTCCTCCCTTAGGATACCAACTTCCTCCTTTAAAGGTTCTATTATAATTAAACCTTACATGAAATTTACGGTTTCCTGAATCATAAATGCCCTTCAGGGGAGTGCTAACACCTTGTTTCAGTGTTAAATGGAGACCATTATCCGTTGGTTTGATTAATTTATTGATGGACTTTGGATTTATTTTGAATATTGAGCCAAAAAGCTCCAATAATTTGAAAAATAACCAATATTCATACAGCGAAGCCACATCCTTTTTGCCGCCTTTATAAACATCTTCTCCTCCAGACCAAATTAATTTTGATGCCAAGTCAAACATCAACCAAACCCTTAATACTTCTCTATATCCCTCTTTTCGTTGCAATACAGGACTGTTTAATTTCAATGAACTGGGTTTACTGATATCATTGAAAATGGAATGATGTAAGCTTGAGTTTAGTTTGTCAATAAAAATGCTTGCTTCTTGATAGAGCTTTGAGTTGGTATTTGATCTTAACCTAATATCATTTCCAAATTGTATAAATGCTTGTAAAGCATATTTTATGAATCGGTTTTCTGGAGTATCTAAAGAATCTACTTTTACGGCATAAGAAAGCCGTCGTGGTGTGGAATTCATTCCGTATTTAGATAAATAATGATCTTCGGGAAGCTTTGTTCGATTACTTCCCTTTATCAGGTCCTTAATATTTCTATTAGATAATCGTCTTACTTGCCTAATGTCTCGTATTTGAGATGCTTCAGACCACTTTGTAACAGGATTTGTTACAATTCTATGTAGAGCTTCTGTAAATTCACTGCTACCAATAATTGAATTGACAAAAGCAAATTTCTGGTATAATGACCTGGAATCTCCAGAGTAATCGATTTCCAATTGCTGAAATACAGGCGATTCAGCCTGTAGGAGTATGTCTATGCTCTTTTCTGTGATATATTCCAAC
>NZ_BAAHAP010000183.1:0-4040 GCF_054777495.1 Echinicola sediminis
GTGCTGCATATGCAGAAGATATAAATACATTTGCAAAGTCCATTGCTGTTTCGTTGGATTCTTCCGATTCGGCTGCCAAAATAAATAGTCCAATCAGTACTATTCTAGGATCATTTAAATCAGTAAAATCTTCTCTCAATTCTTCATTATCAATATCATAAAAAACTAATAGTTCCTTTGTTCCCTCTACCAGCGGTTGGAGAGACGTGTTGATTTCCATTTCGTATGTTTTTCTTGTTTCTTTTGACAAATCAGTCTTTGAATTAATTTGGATTTGTTGATTTTCAACTATTCCCTGAATCGTAGGGGTAGTTTCCCTAACCAAACTCTCATATTTTGTCAATGCAATCTGTTTACTTAAATTAGTTTGTATCGTCTCATTCTCAATTTGACAGGAATGGATGATAACTACCCCTAAAAGGATAAGCAAATAAATAAAAAACATTCCTATTACATTTTCTTTTGCTGAGTCCTTGTTTGTATCTAAAAATTTCATCTCTCTTTTGATTTTGAGTTTAAAAATAATTTTTGATTTTAATATAGATCTTAAACCACCCACTCATGACCTTTCAAGTCAACTGTGAATTTAAATGGCCTAATTCAACTCTTTTTAAAAAGTACCCATTGCTTACTCCATATTAAATGATGTTTTCGAAATTCTTCTGATAAGCTAAGCCTTCTTATCTCAATTTGACTGTACGCTTTTATACTTGTGGACTACTATTAGAAGTACCTTAAATGTGGCAAAATCAATCACAAAGAATCTGCGTTGATCTGCGAGCTCTGCGGGAAACACTTTGTGAATTTTGAAGCTACAGGCATAATTGCGTACAATCATGTATCTCAATTAAAAACCCCTTACTTTTCTTCTGAACTCACAATAACAAATCTGCAAACACCTACCCAATTTCCTGACAGAATGGTAGATGACCCTTTCTAAAAATTAACCGGCTAAAAATAGGACTGTTAAATGACCTCAACATTAATTTAACGAAAAAATGTAAAACATAAAACTTACAGCAAACATTAATTCATTTATATTTTTCGTCTTTACATTTACAGAAACAGCATTTTCCCCAAAGGATATCCAATGTTTATCCAAATCATCAAACAGAGATTACTAACCTTTTATAATTGACACTAAATGTCATTTTTTATTTATTCATTTCGCCATTAGTGACATTGCGCAAATAAATAAAAATTAATACTTTCCTAGATGAATTAAGTGCTCAATTGAAGGCTTTCTTATAAATAGGAAAGCATAAAGCCTATTAACTTAGAATGTCCAAAATTTATATGACTATAAAACCGCATTCATCCATTGAGAATATTTGTTAGAACCTGATTCGTTTTAAATGTAAATGTACACCTTTCACTCCATAAAAGAATTGCTAAATGCTTTAGCAATGGGCAAAGAGTTACTCGGTGAGATGTTTGGCAAACGTAAATCGTTTGATTATCGTTACGACCATGCCATTGAACTTATTGAGGAAAATAAATTGTCCAACCTGATTGAAAAGGGTATTGTTATCCGAAATGGGCAATACCTTGAAATTGAAGACCAACTCCTCTCCTTCTTTGAGCAAATATTAGATGTCAATGAAGAAATCAATACCTCATATATCAGTGAGCATTTCGAACTGCTAAAGGAAAGCATTGATTATTATCTGGCTGAAGATAGCGAACACAGGAAGTACAAATACTTAAAAACTATCAAGGCTTCACTAAGAAAAATGGGCTTTATCTGTCTGCGTAATATTGTTGACCTTAACCGGAACATAGACAATACTTTTAAAACTGAACCCAACTACAAGATAAAAATCAAGAAGCTTGAGAACTACGACGAGCGAAGGCTTTATATTAAACAACTCATTACAAAGACCGAACAATTCCTTTCTGAAGATGAGCTTACCTTCTTCACTTCCGCAAAGGATGATGAATTGAACCAAATTATTACAGAATTACGCTTTCAGTTACAGGAAGCAAGACATAATCTAATTGAGACTGAAAAGCAAATCATTGATTTCCTAAACCAGGTGAAACACCAAAGCAAAATCATTGAAAAAATTCGCCAGGTTAAGTATTTAAAAGACCAGTTCGAATTAGAAAGCAAATCCGATATCATTCTGCAGCTAAGTAAACTGAATCCCGTTGCATTTGAAAACAGGCCTACCTTTCCTTTAAAACTATCCTTGGACATACTTCAGGATGATGAAACTTATTCAATAATAAAAGCACTAAATGAGAAAACAAATAATACAGTAAAGCTGAAAATCCCTCTTGCCGGTGCCATTGACTCCAATTTTTTCGATGATACTGAGGAAGCCGATGTGTTTATCGATTTGGATAAAATGAAAAGCAATTTCTCAGCATCAGGCTACAACCTTCTTGACTTTGTTTTGCAGTACGATTATCCCAAAGAAGTAAGTTTCGAAGAAATGGCAACCTACTATTGTCAACTAATATCGCTTTATGAAACCGATTTTCAGTTCACAGATCAATATGTAACTCACAGAGGAACCGAATTCTCTGTGGTTTACCCCAAATAAAATATTTATGGCAACAAATAACTTAAAGAAAGACGTATTTGAACATCTGAGTAAAGGAGGATTTATCTGTTCAAACAGTTCAAAACCTCAAATTCAAAAGTTGTACAACTATATCGAGGAGAACTTTGACGATCTTGAGGAATATTTTATTGACATCAACTTCATTCTTACACAAGGGGATGAATACTATCATTTTACCCGACCGGAACAAAAAGTAGATGTATCCCGCAAACTTGAACAGGCTTTTAGATGGATTGATATTATTGATTTTTTTAAAAGCTATGATTCATCTTTTGGTTCGGGTTATCGTTTCGAACCTCAGGAAATATCGGTTCAACTAAAAGTTAATGCCACATTAAAAAGTAAACTAAAGGCTTTAAGAAAATATACACAAGAGGACAAAGAGTTAGACGGAATAAAGAAATTGGTTGAAAGGTTGAGAAGTGATGGTTTCGTAGAATTGGAGAATGAAATATCAGATTCATATAAAGTAATAGCCTCATTTAGTTATCTGGAAGCACTAATATTAAACATTAACCTGTCAGAAGAAGTACAAGATGAGATACCTGAATAAAATAGTATTTATTAATAGTGCTGCTATTCCATATGCTGAGATCCAGTTAGATGGCAATATTCATTTTATAGGTACCCAAGGGGTAGGTAAAAGCACCATCCTCCGTGCCATCCTTTATTTTTACAATGCCGATTCCCGAAAGTTGGGTATTCCAAAAGGTCCAACTGTTAAAAATTTTGCGGATTGGTATTTAGGCTATGGTAACTCATTTGTTATTTATGAAGTTGCAAAAGAAACAGGGGCATTTTGTATAATAGCCTATAAGTCTCAAAACAGGCTGTGCTATCGCTTTATCGATACATCATATAAAGCCGAATACTTTATTAAAGATAACGGAGAGGCCTATAGTAACTGGGATGCCATCCGTGAAAAACTAGATGCTGATAGAATAAACATTTCATCCATAGTCAACAGCTATGATCAATATAGGGAGATTCTATATGGCAATTTCAAGGGCAAGAAAGAATTTAAAAAGTATGCCTTGCTTGAAACCAAACAGTATAAGAACATTTATAGAACCATTCAAAACGTATTTTTAAATACTAAACTTGATGCCAATGAGATCAAGCAAACCATTATCTCTTCCATAGAAGAAAACCATATTTCCATAGATTTGGATAAATATCAACATCACCTAAAAGGATTTGAGACAGAACTTAATGACATTAAACGTTTCCGTTTTCCCTCGGTACAAAAACAAGCTGAAAACGCAATTCTAATGCTTTCTGCCATAAGGCATATAAATAGAGAACAAAAGACTTTAGTAGGGCAGTTAAAATATAGATTGGAAACTATAGAAAAGGAAAAACCTGAACTAAATGACCAAAAAGTTCAACATGTGGGCATTCTGAATTCCGTAAAAAAGACCATCAATCATGAAAAAGACTTATTTGAGAAGCGCAAAGCAAAAATCAATG
>NZ_BAAHAP010000184.1:0-4013 GCF_054777495.1 Echinicola sediminis
TGAAGGCATCGTAGTGGAACCTGCGGGCGCCTTGACCCTCGCTGCGCTTTCCCTTTACGACAAGGAAAAGATCAAAGGGAAAAATGTCGTCTGCGTGGTAAGCGGGGGCAATAATGATATCATGAGAACGGCAGAGATCAAGGAGCGATCCCTGATTTATGAAGGACTCAAACATTACTTTATGATACAATTTCCCCAAAGGCCCGGGGCCCTTAAGGACTTTGTCTCCGAAATTTTAGGCCCAGATGATGATATTGCCTATTTCCAGTTTACCAAAAAGAACAACAGGGAAAACGGACCGGCTGTCGTAGGCATAGAGCTCAAAAATCCTAAAGACTTAAGCGGCATCTTTGAGAGACTCGATAAAAACCGCTTTAAGTACAATTACCTCAACGAAAACCTCGACTTGTTGACCTTACTGATGTAAGCCGCGTTTGGTTTACCCAAAAGACATATCATAAAGTCGATTCCCGATAAAATCACCATAGCCCTCATCTCAATCAATTATAATTGCCCGCATCTGCCTCGGCAGTAGGCAGGAAGTAGATTGGCAAAGGCATGGATGGTGGAATTTCATTAGCGGAAATCCCTGAAGTCTGCGGAAAATAAGCCTAAGTTATCGGAAGTGGATAAAACCATAGAATTGACTACTGGTCAATACTATTTTATAAGGGTTACCATCCCCCTCTTCTGCTCAGTATAATTTTTCCCCTCTAAGACATAGCTATATTCTATCAGGTAGGTATAAGTTCCATCGATTGCGGGATTCCCCTCTACGGTTCCGTCCCAGCCCACTGAACCGTTATAAACCAATTCGCCCCATCTATTATAAATGGAGATGGTATAATCTAATCCGCAATTGGAGATGGGTTGAAAGGAACTGTTGACTCCCCCACTATCTGGACGAAAGCCTGTCGGCAAACGTACTTCAGGCGCCACTTCTACAAGTTCGCTGCTGCCTAGGCTTACACAGCCATTTTGGTCCAAAACAGTCACAGCATAATTCCCTTTGGGCACACCAGACAACACCTGACTTGTCGCCTGTCCATAGTCCCATGTATACGAAAAGGGTCCATTGCCTCCTGTTGGCACCGCCATAAGTTCTCCATTGGCCTCCCCGGGACAGGCCCTTTTCATTACTTCCACATTGACCAATAAGGGCTCAGGGCTAGGCACAGTAAAAGAGACCGGGACCTGACATTGATTGGCATCTGTAATGGTGAAAGTAAGCTCACCTCCTTCCAGCCCTACCAAACCAAAGGCCCCGTCATTACTTGTGGTATTTGCAAAATTTATTTGGTAAGGTGGTACGCCTCCAGAAACGGAAATTTCGGCTTCCCCATCGGCTTTGCCATAACAGGAAGTCCCGGATACGGTTCCTACAGATACTCCCAAAGCTTCCGGCTGGGTAATTGCAAGGTCTTCCAAGATCCTTACGCACCCCTCACTGTCCACCACGGTGACCGTATAATTGCCAGCGGCTAAATTCTGCGCTTCAGGCTGGTTCAGATTGGGATCATGTTGCCATTTGTAGGAATAAGGCTGAGCACCTCCCTGCACATTCAAGGTAATTTTTCCGGATTGGTCCCCAAAGCACCTCACATCTTCTGTCTCAAAACCCACCACTAATTCTTCGCTTACCCGCACTGACAAACTTTCTGAAACTCCTCCGCAAATGGCATCCAAGGTGCTGGACTCTTCGTACCAAATCTCACCGATCGTACCGGGAATATCCCATAGCACCTCTACAAGAGCCTGATCTTCCCCGGAAACAATCTGACCATTATTAATGTGCCACTGGTAAGCCCTCCCATCCACGAGTTCAGAAACCGAATAGGTATAACGCTGTCCACCATCAAAACAAATATTGGTATCTCCTATTGGAGCCATTGGCTCAATACGCTGGTTGATCACCACATCCGTCTGAAAAGGAGCTCCGGGACAACCTTCAGCAGTAAAAGGAAAGGCTTTGATAAACGCTTGGTCATTACTTCCTCCCCACAATACTGTGGCAGAGCTATCTGTGCTGCTTACGATCTGACCACCACTGACTTCCCAATCGATCCGCTCTACATTTTCTGAATTGACCAAAGTATAAGTAATTTCATCCACATCAGGACAGGCCATAGTAGCTCCCTCCAGCTCCCCCTTGGTCTCCAAAACATCTACTTCAAATACAATTTCCTCTTGCTCATCACAGGAAGTTTCACTGACCGAAGCGGTTATTGTCACCGTATAATTACCAGGCTCAGCATATTCATGAGTGATCGCGGCTCCTTCTTTTACAGGACTACCATCGCCCAGGTCCCATAAAAAATGGGTGAAAATATCATTTTCAGGTTCGATAGACCAATTGGTCTCCTCTCCAAGGCAAGCAACATTTTCACCTACGACTTCAAAATCATAAGTTGCCTGCACTTCAAAATTAAGGTTTTCCAAACTTGCCCCTACAGAGTATCCGTAGGATTCTATGTCCCCAAAACCATACACATAGGCTATAAAACCCTCTTTATTTTCCAACTGGTGAGAACCACTTTGTATATCAATCCGTGCAAAAGAATAGGACGGGTTGGAGGGAACCACAGAAAATGAATTCCCGATATTTCTTCCATCCAGAACAGTTTGCCCCTTGGCCTCTGTGGCCACGATAATATTAACGTAGTTGTATTCAATTTGCACCACGTTCATGGCCTCAAAGGTGATGCTTTTCAGCAACTGTTCATTGGGACTGTAAGTGATCATAAAAGGATCCCCCATAGAAGAAAACGGAGCATAGGGATCATTACAGGCCTGGCTTTTTGAATAGGTGGTCACGGATATGGGTTTGGAACCTTGGATGGTCCTGGTTTCGTCAGGGCCAAAATCAAAAGCCCTAAACTCCCCCTGGTCCAAGGTGGCTACCCTATTCCCGTCAAAACTGATTTCTGTATCGTCTTCTGCCGCTATTATTTTCACCAGTTCGCCCGATGACCTGCTCTTCAATGGAATGTGGATAAATTCCATCCCCCATGTAGTGACCGGATACATTTGCTGGAAAAGATGGTCATTGGCAGAGCCACACTCTCCTACCCCTGTCCATTTGTTCCCCCCAAATACCGCTACATTTTTACAGTCATCAGCATTACTCCCCACTACCTTTACCTTGCTCCCTGTCAGATCATCTTTTGCTTTTAGCTGATAGCTCTGTCCCATGTTCAAAGTGATCATATAGGGAGTCCAAGCCGCTTTTCCATCAATGGTCCTTACGCTGGGAGTAATTTCCACTTTGGTATCATTTTCCACACCTACTATCAAAAGGGTACTTTCGTCGTTTTGATTTAAGTCCGTATTGTTGAGGTTATTCGGTGAAATCTCATAATGGGATGCGATATAATATTCTTTGCCCAAAGTGCTTACCGGCAGGATCACCGAGCCATCAGCACTCCTCCGCCGTTCATTGAAAGCATAGACAGACACCTTACCACTGGAAACAATATGGATTCCTTTGTTTTCTATCCGGCCTGAATTCCTGTGAAGAAGATCATCCTGACTTTCCGGTACACGCAGTGTATAGTTTTGCCCCTGTTGCAGGTTAAAAGTATAAGTGAGCCCGGGCCGGAAATTGCTGAGATCAATAGTTCCTTGTGCTGCCTCGTTTGCTGAAACCACGATAACCGCCGTTCCATTTTGACCATTGGTATTATTCTCCATAAAGCCAAACCAAAACTCCTTACCCACGGTAGTAAGCTGTGCGGTTGCTTTTTGGCTTCCCAAAATTTGGATCAGTAAAATGAAAACTAAACCTAAATACGTAGAATACTTGGTCATTGAAGGCAACTGATTATTTTATATCACTATGATAGCAAAAGCTTTGCTGTCTGAAAAGCGCTGCTGCCACCTGATCATAAAACTGTAAATGTTTTAGTAATAAATCTACTCACAACAACGAGTTATGAATACTTTGAAGCGACACTTCAAACTCTTTCGAAATACAATGTAAGAATAATAAGCTTAAAGAATTATTTTTCTTGCCA
>NZ_BAAHAP010000185.1:0-3979 GCF_054777495.1 Echinicola sediminis
GTACGCCATAAAGCCCTATACAATGTATTGGGGATCAACCGTGAAGGGAAGAAGGAGGTACTGGGCATGTACCTTTCCGAAAGCGAGGGGGCGAACTTCTGGCTACAAGTACTCAGCGATCTACAGCACCGTGGAGTACAGGATATCCTGATCGCCTGTACCGATAACCTTAAGGGCTTCCCCGAGGCGATCGAGTCTATCTATCCGAAAACAGAGGTTCAGCTCTGTGTGGTCCACCAGATCAGGAACAGTCTGAAATATGTGGCCAGCAAAAACCAAAAGGAGTTTGCCGGTGACCTGAAAAAGATCTATAAGGCCGAGACAAAGGACCAGGCCGAATCGGCATTGCTGGAGTTGGAAGAAAAGTGGGGGAAGAAATACCCTATAGTGATCCGTTCCTGGAACGACAACTGGGAGAGGCTGAGTGCCTCTTTTGCCTATGCACAGCCCATCAGGAAGCTGATCTATACCGCCAATGCGGTGGAAGTCTTTCATCGGCAGGTAAGAAAGGTCGGCAAGACCAAAAGGGCATTTACCAGTGACATGGCACTTCTAAAGCTGGTCTATCTGGCCACCCAGCGGATCGAGAAAAAATGGACGACCCCATTACAGAACTGGAGCTTGACAGTCCCGCAGCTGGCCATTAAATTTGAGGGGAGGCTCCGGTTGGACACCAATATGGAAACCTAATTGCTTAGTGGAAATTTCCCTTCCCTGGGGCTAGCCCCAGGGAAGGGAAAGGACAGAGTTTAGCTAACACTCCCGAGATACGTGAACAGCTTGCAGGTAATTTGAATTGATGGGGGGAATATTATAGCCAATATCCCCCCATAGGTTAAAGGTTACCTTTTTATTCTTATTTTTTTCCTGATAATCCCGTTTTTATGCATGATATGTACATAGTAAAACCCATTCCCCAGATTGCTGACGTCAATGGTCGTCCTTGATTCATTTACGGTCTTGCTCATCAGTTCAGTTCCGGAGGGATCGAATAATTTGATGTTTATCTTTTCCTTATCGGAAACAGATTGTTTTATCAGGTCTTGTTCCAGTTCGATATTTATACTTTCTGATGCAGGGTTGGGGTAAACCTTATAATTTAGCGCTGTACCATAGCAATCTTCTGATCTGAAAGCATAATCCTGATAGGAAGTGCCACAATCGTTCTGCATGCTGACTCTAAAAATGACTTCCTGACCGTATTCCCAAAACTCAAAGTTAATGGACATGCTTTCAGCCCCCCCTGATCCCCAATAGGTAATGTTTGGGTCGGAAGTATAGATCATGGATACATTGGAGATCTCAGAACCTAATAATGGAACATCCAAGGTTACCGGGTATAACAGATCGCATACAACATTATTGATCACTGAGATATAAGGGTTGGCAGTTTGATTGGAACCATTGTAGGAATAGGTTGCATTGCCCTCATCAGGAGAACCTGCATGTACGTAAATAGCCTTTTGAATTTCCGTTTCACACGTGCCATTTCCCACAGTATACGTAATGGTTGCCTGACCTGAGCTGTAGGATGCAGCAGGTGTCAAATTGGCCGTTGCCCCTGAGCCGGAAGATGAGGTTACCAAATTGGAAGGACTGACTGACCAACTGATATTGGTGCCTGATGGCATATTACTTAAAGAAAATGAGGTGTTGGAACAGACAATATCTTCTCCGCTTATATTCATAATTCCACCACTAAAGGCACCTCCAACACCTACAGCGTACCATGCGTCGGTGACAGCGCGTACTTCAGGGGAGTTTTCACAATAAATATCTTCAGCAGCATTGATAGCGGCTATTCTGGCATCCGCATATTCGGAAGAACTGGTTAGGTAAATAAGTTTCATTCTGTAGGCTATCAGGGCAGCCTTTTCAATCCCTATTCCATCGACAGTGTAGCTGTCATTATTATCATTGGTACCACTTCCGCCTTGAGACAATAAATAAAACCAGTGGCTCAAGACCGTTGAATTGAAATGAGGCTCTTCCTGAGCATGCCAATAATCTCCCTGGTATGTGTCTGGGTGTTGGCCTTCTGCCGTATTTGTACTTTTGGGGTTTTGCAAGTTTCTTAGACCATTAAATCCTCCGGAGAACACTTCTTCGCCCATTATCCATGTTGCCTTGTTTGAAGTCGCCCAGTCTTCTATGCATGCCGCCCATATGTCACTGAAACCTTCATTTAAAGCACCGGTCTCATGCCAGCCCGGGGTTAGGTTGGCTGTAAATTCATTAATGCCGTGTCCAAATTCGTGGGCACAGATATCCAAAGACGTCAATGGGTTCGGCTGACCTGAATCTCCATCTCCGTATAACATATATCTGGCATTAATACCCCCTTGCCAAAATGCATTGTTGATAGGGCTTCCGTCAAAATTAGGAGTATAATGGACATAACTTAATATCCTGATACCACTGTTATTTATGCTATTCCTTTGGTGTACTGTTTGCCAATAATCTGCGACCATTTCAGCTCCCCAATGAACGTCTAGGGCTTGTTGATCCTGATTGATCCCTGCCCAGTTCCCGCTTGTCCAATTGGTACCTGTATTGGAGAAATCAGCTGCTGTGCCGATATTATTGGAATTATTGAGATTTAAGGTAATGATGTCTACACCATCTCTTTCTTCCCTTAAACGAAATCCTCCTGCGAACGAATCACTGGTGATCGATAAGTTCCCGCTGTACATGGTTTCGGCCAAAGAAGGAGTGTTTACTTCCTCGATATTTCTCCCGGTTTCCAACCTTATTTCACAGGTTAAAGAATATGCCCTTACAATATCACCTGATCCTGCATCCACAAAGATCACCTGTTCATCATTAGGGACCATGGATGAGATGAGGAATTTCCATGCTAAAATCATTTCTTCTTCTTTCCCCTCTTTCATTTCACTTTTGGTAATGACCAGCTCGCCTTCAGGGTAATAGCTGGAAGTAGGGTCGCCCGAGTGTTCTCTAAGAAAGGATTGCATGCCCTCATCTTCCCATTTATAGATTTCTGCATCAATAAAACCCAAAGCGTTGGATAGAGCTGCATCTTCGGTTATTTGGGGCTGTACCGAACCGATATCTATAGTTCTAAAGTGTCCATTGAACTTGGTGATTTTACCGTTTTTTCCATGAACCCAATATTCTGAATTCTCGACTTTTATTCCTTTATAGTATTGTTGGAACTTTAAATGACTCATTCCAAATTTGTCATTGATTTCTTTTACTGGTTTAAAATCATCGTGTTCTCCGGCAAGAAGTAAAGCCAGGAGAGCCTTGGCATTTTCCATTTTTTGATTGGAATGGGCTTTGACTCTGGCAAAGGATATATTTCCCGATCTATCATATTGTACATCTGCCGTATCACGGACTTGGGCATTGGAAAAAGTGGTACTTAAACAAAATAATACCACTACAAGTAACTTGGTAATAGTTCTCATGGTAAAGTAGTTATGGCTAAACAATTGTCTATGGTCTGAACTAAAATGGCTAATTACCAATGGTGCCTAAAACCAGTTCCTAGTCTCTGGAGTAGATTATAGAAGGTTTGATTTATTGCTGAAAATTGGTATTGACCGGTATTATAAAACTTATCGTCTCCGTTTTCTTTATGGTTTGATGGTGTAATAAAATGATAGATATCAATAGCCAATAAAAATTTTCCTTATTGTGGATCATCAGATACTTTTGTCAACCGATAAAAAACTGCATCTGAGGCATTGGTATGGATAATAAGGGTGTCACTATAAATTCCCTCTACCATAAAATCATTGGGATACCCCAGACTATCAAAGTATTTCATGACATAAGCAGAATCAGCATCAGGATACCCCCATTTGTCCTTATACCATATAAGAGTGGTATCCAGCTTTAATTCAGTACCGGAATAACTTCTGATCCTTTCATTATTGGTGAATTCCAAAAATTGGTTTCCATACTCATGATAACATGTTGCACAGATTCCACCTATTCCATAATGAAGCTCCCA
>NZ_BAAHAP010000186.1:0-3884 GCF_054777495.1 Echinicola sediminis
TGGGATGATTGATGAATCGTCATCCTTTGAATGGGGTTTATTATTAGAAAGGAGGACAAATATTGTCCTCTTTTTTTTAGTAGCACAAAAGCAACCGAAAAGGGGAATTATGGACAAATGTGACGGATTTTTGAACATTTGTACAAGTCGAATGATAGCCTTTTTCAGATATTGCACTTAATTAAAATTTCGATAGATGTTTGGTTTATGTGATTTTACACACATCAGTAGCAATCCTGATGCCTAGTCATTAATTTTAATTAGGGGTTTATTAAGGAAAAAACCATTGCGCTCTTTGAGGCAATGGTTTTTCATTTCTTGAAGGTATTACCCCTTAGAACCTAGGCTTAAGCTTCAAAAATGAACGTGCCTAATTCCCAAAACACACCCGATCATATACTCGTGAAACAAAAATTATAATTCATATGAAAATATTAACCTGTGAAGAGCCTGGGAGTTTTGGTTATGGCTCCGCCGAAAAGCCAAAATCAGAAAAAGGAAAAGCCATTATTAAAATCAAGAGAATTGGGATTTGTGGCACAGACTTACATGCATATGAGGGTACGCAACCCTATTTTAACTATCCAAGGGTACTGGGCCATGAACTTTCAGGAGAGCTGGTGGAAGTAAATGGGGCATCAGGGTTTTTGCCGGGAGATTTGGTGACCATTATTCCTTATTTTAGCTGTGGTGAATGTGTTGCCTGTAAAGCGGATAAACCGAATTGCTGCGCTAAGATCAGTGTTTTTGGTGTTCATGAGGATGGGGGGATGAAAGAATATATATCTGTGCCTTCGACTTCCTTGGTAAAGCAGGAAGGGCTTAGTCTAAATCAATTGGCTTTAGCAGAACCTTTGGCCATTGGCGCCCATGGTGTGAGAAGGGCAGGAGTGGTAGCAGGAGAATTTGTTGTGGTAATGGGAGCGGGGCCCATTGGCCTTGGGGTCATGGAATTTGCCCGGATAGCAGGAGGGAAGGTGATTGCAATGGATATAAATGAAGACCGCTTGGCCTTCTGCAGGGAAGTTTTAGGGGTGGAGCATACGGTCAACGCAAAGGGAAATTACAAAGATGAGATAGATGAGATTACCCATGGGAACTTTGCTGAGAATGTGATTGACGCTACCGGGAGTTCCAAAGCTATCCATAATGGATTTGACTTGATGGCACATGGGGGAAGATATGTTTTAGTAGGTCTTCAAAAAGGTGATATCTCCTTCAATCATCCTGAATTCCACAAAAGAGAATCCACTTTGATGAGCAGCCGAAATGCTACACGGGAAGATTTCGAGAATGTGCTTTGCGCACTTAAGGAAAATAAGGTAAAAGCCGCTTCTTACATTACCCATGAAGTGGATTTTGATGGAGTAAAGGATAATTTCGAATCATGGTTGGATCCGGCGAATAAAGTGATCAAAGCCATGGTGCATATTTAGAATGAAAATTTTCTTAATGGTTTTAGAATAGACAGCTAGTGCCCATTAAGTTTGATAATGAGCTTAAATGGCTGAATTTTTAATTAAGAGTAAAAATTAATACGGTACAGAAAACTTCTGTACCGTATTAATTGTATAACTATGTCCAATAAGGTGCAGACAACGATTAATGTTATTAGAATCGTTTTTTTGTGATTAGAAAAATTTGATTTTTTAAGACCCAAATCTTTCTTTTTTTTTTTGAAAAAGTTGCTTTTGAGGATTTGGTTTTCAGTTCAGTAAACGAAAAAGCGTGTTAGTGTGATTTTTGGGTGATATTTATCCTGAGATACATCCTTTTTACGCTCAAACACAGTCTATAGAGGGCTTTGGTCTAATTTGGTGCTTAGAAATCTTAACCCAAAAGACCATGAAATACTATAATCACCCTGCTCAAAGGCTTTATCTTCTAGGTCCATATTTTTTGAAAATCAATACAGGAGTAGGCAAGTGGCCTTATTCCATTCCACGGCTATAGCTCCTATTAACGGTACAGCCGATCCCGTTGGAGGAATTCATGATAGGAATTTTATGAACAAACTAATTAACATAAACCTTAATTTATGAAACAAAAACCTACAAACTTAAAGGCATTGATTCGAGGAATGCTTCTGCTAATAACGGTTGGCTCAAACCTCTCCCTGGTATCCTCTGCTAAAGCACAGCAAATCCAAGTCTCAGGAATCATTACTGAGGGCAGTACAGGCGAATCCATTCCCGGGGTAAGCGTATTACGAAAGGGAACCACTTCTGGAACTATATCGGATATAGACGGCAAATACTCCATTGCTGCGTCGAAGGGTGACTCTCTATTGTTCAGCTACTTGGGGATGGAGCCTGTAATCAGAGTGGTAAACAGTGCCTCCATTAATGTCACCATGCAATCAGAAGACATTGGCTTGGATGAAGTGGTCGTTATCGGCTATGGTACCACCACCAAGGCAAAAATGGTCGGGGCTGTATCGTCTTTGGGAAAAGAAAAGCTGGAAGAAACCCCCTTTTATAATGTAGGCTCAGCATTACAGGGGCAAGTTCCTGGGCTCGTAGTCCAAAATAATGGGGGAGGGCCGGGCAGTAAACCCAATATTTCCATTCGTGGAGCGGGAGCTCCCCTTTACGTCATTGATGGAGTCATCACTACAGAGCAGGATTTCAATACCTTGAATTCGAATGATATTGAGACGATCAGCTTTTTGAAGGATGCTGCTGCCACTGCCGTATACGGTTCAAAAGCAGGCAACGGTATTGTACTGGTGACGACTAAAAGAGGTGAGGAGGGCAAGCTAAATGTCAACTATTCTTATAACTACCAACTCAGCCAGCCAACGGTATTACCAGAAATGTTAAACTCCTACGAGTATGCATTGCTCCAAAACCAAGCGAATGTGTATGATGGTACTCCGATTACCTATTCACCAGAACAGTTGGAAATTATCAGAACGCATGGTGATCTGGATACCTATCCGGACAATAATTGGCCAGAATTGACCTTGAAAAATTTTGCTCCCGAGCAAAGGCATAACCTGTCCTTAAACGGAGGCAGTAAGAAGACCAATTACTTTGTATCCCTGGGTTATGCAGACCAAGGAGGGATATTGAAAGAAGATGTGGTGAATTATAATAGGTTGAACATCCGTTCCAATGTGACCTCCAAATTTGAGGAAATAGGCCTGGAAGTTGGAATGAATATCAATGCCAGTATTGAAAATTATCAGGAGCCTTTTAGTGGAATGTACAGTATTTGGAGAGCGATCAATCAACAGACCAATCCCATGTACAGGGCCTATAATCAAGATGGCACGCTTGCCGGAGGAGGGGATGGAGACCATCCGCTGGCCATTTCGAGCGCCGAGTCCGGGTACAATAAGACCAAGGATAAGTTCATCAATACGCAATTGTCCTTCAACTGGGCTGTCCCTAGTGTAGAAGGTTTAAGGTTAGGAGCGATGGCCAACTATCGAAATGGTGATGGCTGGGGCAAACTTTGGGAGTACAATGTGCCGCTTTATATGCAAGACGGCTCTTTGATGAACCAGCCACCCCCGCAGCTTAGTGTTAATGCTTATAATAATCAAAGGCTTTATTTCGAGACAAGTGTTAATTACAAAAGGACATTTGGTTTCCACGGCCTGGATGCCACCTTTGTGTACAACCTCAATACCAATGGCAGTGAAAATATGTCCGCATTCCGCAGGGGGTATCTTTCTGGTGCCGTTGATCAGCTATTTGCCGGTCCAGCAGATGGAAAGGATAATTTCGGGACAGCGGAAGAAGGTGCCAATGCGGGGTATGTGGTACGGATGAAGTACGACTATAACTACAAATATATCCTTTTTTGCAAGTGTGATGATAGGAACATTATCCTGTAATGAGCTTGATTTATCCCCGTTGTCAGAAGGTTCCACTGAT
>NZ_BAAHAP010000187.1:0-3845 GCF_054777495.1 Echinicola sediminis
TGGTTCTTTTCATCAATGGAAAAGAACAGAAAACAATAAGACCTTATAAGATTTGGTTACGTGCAACATTGCGTATACACATAAAAACAAAATCATCAAGAAAGTATTCACGGATTGTCACGAATTATTTTTGCTGGTGTAATTACGGATAATCGTATTTACTAAAAAGTGTAGCCAGACTCCATTATATGTAGCCAGAATTTTTTAATGGTTTTATTGAATAAAGCCAGGGGAAGTAAAAGAATCACGGGCAAGTCCTTTAAATTTACTGCATGAAAAAGAAGAAAATTGCTTTGGTAACCGGTGGCTTTACCGGTGAAGCGGTGGTTTCCCTGAAAAGTGCCGCCGTAGTGGAGAAACACCTTGACCGGGAAAGGTATGATGTATACAAGATCATCATCGAAAGAGACCGATGGTATTATACCGATGGTAAGGGGGGAGAGTCGGCAGTAAACCTTAATGATTTTTCCGTGTTGGTAGAGGGGCAAAAAGTGACTTTTGACGGGGTGTTCAATATCCTTCATGGTTCCCCTGGTGAGGATGGCAAGCTGGCAGGGTATTTTGATATGATCGGACTGCCCTATACTACCTGTGATGCGATGACTTCGTCCATTACCATGAACAAAGGTTATACCAAGGCCATCGTGCAGGACATAGAAGGGCTGAATGTGGCCAAGTCCCTGCATTTTTTTGAAAACAGTCCCGAAAATGCACAGCGGGTGGTGGAGGAGCTGACCCTTCCTTATTTTGTAAAGCCCAATAATGGGGGGAGCAGCATCGGCATGAGCAAGGTGAAAACCGAGGAGGAGGTAAAGTCCGCGCTGGATAAGGCGTTTGCTGAAGACAGTCAGGTTTTGGTGGAGGAATTTGTGTCCGGAAGGGAATTCTCCATAGGCATGTACAAGATCAAGGGGGAAGTGGTGGTATTGCCGGCAACAGAGATCGTGAGTTCCAAGGAGTTTTTTGACTTTGAAGCTAAATACACCCCTGGAGTAACCGAAGAGATCACCCCAGGAAGAATGAGTGAGCAAGAAGTCTCCCAGGTAAAGGAGGTGGCCGCCAAGGTTTATCAGAAACTCAACTGTAAAGGAGCTGTCAGAATGGATTACTTTATCGAGCATGAAACAGGAAAGATCTTTTTCATTGAAATCAATACGGTGCCCGGGCAGACAGAAACCAGCCTGATTTCCCAGCAAGTAAGGGCCATTGGCAAAGAAGTAAAGGATTTCTATACCGAAATCATTGAAGAGATGTGGGCTTAGAAGTCCACCGTCGACGGTCGACAGTGGACCGTTTCGAATCTTGTCTTTTGTCTAGCATCTAATATCTAGTGTCTTATTTAACAGCATAGCACAGGAAGGTGCCCCGGCCTTATTTTTCTATTTTGAGAGCTAAAATAGGGAAAAATGAAGTTGGGGATTTTTACCATTCTAGGTCTTTTACTATCGCTGAGGGCTGGCCTTGCCCAGGATATATCCGCTTACCATCCGGTTTGGAGGACTTTTAGCGAAAATGCCGGTGAATCCATGCCGCTTGGCGGCGGGGACATCGGGATGAATGTCTGGGTGGAAAACGGCGACCTGCTGTTTTACTTTTCGAGAAGCGGAACCTTCGATGAGCACAATACTTTGCTGAAACTGGGAAGGGTGCGCGTGAAACTAAGCCCAAATCCTTTTGAAGAGGAAAGCACCTTCCAACAGGAACTGAAGTTGGAGGAGGGACATATGCTGGTAAGAGGTGGAGAGAAGGGGATGGAAACGGAAATCAAACTTTGGGTGGAGGTTTTCCAGCCGGTCATCCATGTGGAAGTAGAAAGTAAAAACCCCTTAATAATAGAGACGGCATATGAGAGCTGGCGTTATAAGGACAGGCCAGTGAAAGGTGCCGCCAATAATGCCAATTCCTATAAATGGGCACCCCAAGGGGATATCCTTACCTATCAGGATTCACTGTCTTTTGAGGAGGGAGGGGTACTTTTTTATCACCAAAACAGGGCCAAGACCGTTTTTGATGTGGCCGTGGCCCAGCAAAAGATGGAAACGGTCAAGGAGCAAATGATGGATCCCATTGGGAATTTGATCTTTGGGGGAAAGTTGGTCGGGGAAAACCTGGAAGTGGCAGGAACCGATGTTGGAGTTTATCAGGATACCGATTTCAAATCGTGGAAGTTAAAAAGTAAACAAGCTTCCAAAAAACATTCCTTTCAGGTTTTTCTACACACCAAACAAACACCGCAGCAAGCTACATGGAAGGCCGGGTTGGACAGCTTGGTCCAGGCCCAGCCAAAAGGCTCGAAAATGGCTGAGGCTAAAACAAGGGCTTGGTGGAAGGACTTTTGGAACAGAAGTTATATAATAGCAGATCCCCAGCATCAGGCAGCAAATGATACGGTTTGGCAGATAGGCAGAAACTATCAGCTTTTCCGCTATATGCTGGGCTGTAATGCCTATGGGGCCTACCCCACCAAATTCAATGGCGGGCTATTTACCGTGGATCCTGTTTACACCAAGGCAGATATGCCTTTTACCCCTGATCACCGTAACTGGGGAGGAGGGACCATGACCGCCCAAAACCAGCGCTTGGTTTATTTTCCCATGCTCCGTTCGGGGGATTTTGAACTGATGAAACCGCAGTTTGACTTTTATCTCAGGATGCTCCGAAATGCCGAACTGAGAAGTCGGGTGTATTGGGGACATGCAGGAGCGAGTTTTACAGAGCAGATCGAGAACTTTGGCTTGCCCAATCCGGCGGAATACAGCTGGAAGCGCCCAGCGGACTATGATCCGGGCATGCAATACAATGCCTGGCTGGAATACCAGTGGGATACGGTACTGGAATTTTGCCTGATGATGCTGGAAAAGGAACGGTACACAGGGGAAAGCAGTAAAGCGTATGTGCCCTTTATTGAAAGCTGCCTCCGGTTTTTTGATGAGCATTACCAATACCTAGCCAAGCAAAGGGGAGCGAGAACCTTTGATGCAAATGGGGACTTGGTGCTGTTCCCTGGATCGGCCAATGAAACCTATAAGATGGCCTATAATGCCAATTCCACTATTTCCGCTTTAAAAACCGTGCTTGAAAGGCTCTTGGAGCTTCCTTATTTGGAGGAAGGTCAAAGAACCCATTGGGAAGAAGTGCTGGAGAGGATTCCGCCTATGAGTTTTCGGGAGCTTGACGGCCATCGAATGCTTTCCCCTGCCAAGTTGTGGGAAAGGGTGAACAATACCGAAGTGCCTCAGCTTTATCCGGTGTACCCTTGGGGGATTTATGGCCTGGGAAGGCCTGATCTCCAAACGGCCATCAATACCTATGCATATGATCCGGATGCATTGAAATTCCGAAGCCATGTGGGCTGGAAGCAGGACAATATCTTCGCTGCCCGTCTTGGCCTGACCGATGAGGCCGCGAGACTGGCGTTGCAAAAGATGGGGGATTCCGGAAGAAGGTTTCCGGCGTTCTGGGGGCCAGGCTTTGACTGGGAACCCGACCATAACTGGGGCGGATCAGGAATGATCGGCATGCAGGAAATGCTTCTGCAGACGGATGGCAAGAAAATCTATCTTTTCCCTGCATGGCCTAAGGATTGGGAGGTGAAGTTCAAGTTGCACGCTCCCTATAAGACGACCGTGGAAGGGGTACTGGAAAATGGAGCACTCAAGGAGTTGGTCGTCCTTCCCAAAGAAAGGGAAAAGGATGTGGTGAATATGTTGGGCTGGAGCTTGGAGGAAAAGCTGGAATGTAGCAAGTAGCTAGTCGCTAGTATCAAGATGCTAGTATCAAGACGCTAGACATTAGATAATAGACGCTAGACACTAGATACAAGAATAAAGAGCAAAGAGTGAAGT
>NZ_BAAHAP010000188.1:0-3800 GCF_054777495.1 Echinicola sediminis
GGCCTGTCTGCCCAGGCAGGCAAGACAACAAAGGAGGCGCAGCCCGGGGCCTTGTCAACAGTTGCTCTAAGCATTAGCCGCAAAACTATTCATAATGTCAACCATTTTCCGCTAATGCCTTTTGCCACCTTGAAAAGCTTTGCCGACAATCTACCTACAATCAATTAAATAGAGGAGACCTGTAATTGAAAGTTTTAGCAGGTTTAGCCGTACTAAATCATATAGAGCCACAAAAAAAACCGTCAAAAGGATCTTGACGGTTTTTTTTGTTTTTTCGATGAAGCAAATAGCCTTACTCCAACATAACGTTTTCTACGATATCAGTATTCAGATGGAAAAACTCCCGGTGAATATTGAATTCCTTTTCTCCATCCTTTGGCTGTTTAGCCACATAAGTACCGTCTTCCTGCATGATATAAGCATTTACATTATCCTTCAGGTTGTAAGCCAGAATATTCATCAGCTGTTTTTCCAACAAAGAATCCTGTACCCGGAACAGAGACTCCAGCCGTTTCTCAAAGCTCCTTACCATCATGTCCGCACTTCCGGCGTAAGTTCGGGTATCTCCGTTATTATGAAAATGATAGATCCTGGAATGCTCCAGAAAATCCCCTACAATAGAATATACCTCAATGTTTTCGCTAAGGCCTTTTCTGCCCGGACGCAAGCAACAGATGCCACGAACAATCAGTTTAATCGGCACACCACATTGGGAAGCCCGGTAGAGGGCATAAATGATCTCACTGTCTTCCAAACTATTGACCTTAATAAATATCCCACAGGGCAATCCTTTACTGGCATTTGCAGCCTCATCTTCAATAAAACTGATCAATTGGCTCCTCATTCCCTGGGGGGCTGTAATCAGGTTCTTATACGAAGAAGGCATGGAGTGCCCGGTGATTACATTGAAGAATTCAGAAACATCATTTGCCAACACTTCATCGGTGGTCAGTAGCCCCAAGTCGGTGTAGAGCTTGGAAGTATCTTCATTGTAATTACCAGAACCCAAATGAACGTACCTTGTCACTTTGTTCTCATCCTTTTTCACGATGAGCAGCAATTTGGTATGGGTTTTAAAATTACTCACACCATAGATGACAAAACATCCTGCCTTTTGCAGTTTTTTTGCTTCTTGGATATTATTTTCCTCATCAAAACGGGCTTTCACCTCAAACAACACTGATACGTGCTTGCCGTTTTCCACTGCTTTGAGCAAAGCCGTAGTGATTCTGGAATGCTTGGCCAACCGGTAAATGGTCATTTTTATGGCCATTACATTGGGGTCTTCTGCTGCTTTATCCAACAAATCCAAAATAGGCTCCATGCTATTATAAGGGTGGTGCAGCAATACATCTTTATGCTTCAAAAGCTGGAAAACATCCTGACTTCCCTCCTGAGGATAGCTCAGGGGCGGTACCTGATGGGGAGGCTGGGGAATACGGTCCTTAAACCGCTTGTTCCCGATGATCTGCCAGAAGCTCGTAAAATCCATCATGCTCTCCTTTTTCACCTTGAAAACGGTATCGTTTTGGATCTTCCATCTTCCCTTGAGCAAGTTCATCATCCATTTGCTATAGCCTTCCTCCACCTCCACACGCACTACCCTGCCCGTCTTCCGCTCATTGAGCTTTCGCTTTACTTCCTCCAGAAAGTTGGAATCCATGTCTTCTGTCTCTTCCAATGTAAAGTCTCCGTTTCTGGTTATCCGGAAAAGATTGATGGATTCTATAATGACATTTCTGAAGAGGGAAACAATATGTTCCCTGATCACTTCTTCGATAGGTACATAAACCATGGTATCCCCTCTTTCTATTTCAAAAAAGCGGGGAATATTAGAAGGGATCTGTACAAAGGAAAGCTTTCTATTGTCTTTTTTATCGCCTGGATTGATGGTCACCACACCAAAAATCAACAGTTTGTTCATCAAGATGGGGAAGGTATGGTAACCGTCAAAAACCATGGGAGTAAGCATGGGGTAAACGGCCTTAAAAAAGTATTCCTTGATCAGTTCTTGCTCCTCATTATTAAGTTTCTTGACATTGCTCAGGATAAAGCCTGATGCCTCGGTGTTGGGAAGAATCTCTTGGAGAAAATGTTCATGTTGTCTGGTATGAAATTCTTGGGAGTCCAGCATCAGCTTTTCCTTGAAGGGCTCCTCCCTCAATCCTGAATAATCGATCCTCTCCTTGTCATAGTCCAAGTAGTTATATAAAGAGCCGACCCGGATCATGAAAAACTCATCCAGATTGGAGGCGGTAATGGCTAAGAACTTCAGTTTTTCAAAGATCGTGCGGGAATCCTTTTTGGATTGGTCCAACACCCGATCATTGAATTTCAGCCAGCTTAAGTCCCTACTGACCAAATCACTACTGTCTATTTTACTCTCAAATTTATCTTTTTGAATAACTTCCGTTTCCATAGTATCAGCTTCCATGCACATTTTAAAATAAAAAAGAATAATTCCTAACAAAAATTTAAGATAAGCAAAAAGGGGCTCAAAGCCCCCTTATACTACCATTATTTTATCATCAAATCAGGTATCAATTTTGGCGTACTTTGCATTCTTTTCAATAAACTCTCTACGTGGCGCCACTTCATCCCCCATCAGCATACTGAAGAGGTGATCGGCTTCAGCCGCAGACTCAATGGTAACCTGCTTCAGGGTCCTGCTTTCAGGATCCATGGTCGTGGTCCATAGCTGCTCAGGGTTCATTTCCCCAAGGCCTTTGTATCGCTGTATCCCCACACTTTCCAGTTTACCGTCTCCGGCCATTTCTTTGGTCAGAATAACCCTCTCCTCTTCTGTCCAGCAGTATCGCTCATCCTTACCCTTTCTCAACAAATAAAGGGGTGGCAAGGCGATATAAACGTATCCATTTTCGATCAAAGACCTCATGTACCGGAAGAAGAGCGTCAAGATCAACGTTCTGATATGCGATCCATCAATATCAGCATCCGTCATGATGATGATCTTATGATAACGCAAATTGGTCAGATCAAGTTCTTTCTCATCTTCTGCCGTTCCAAACTTAACCCCAAGAGCGGTCAAAATGTTTTTAATTTCATCACTATCGTAGATCTTATGCTCGTGAGCCTTTTCCACATTCAGTATTTTACCCTTTAGCGGAAGGATAGCCTGAAAATCCCGATCACGTCCTTGCTTGGCTGAACCACCGGCAGAGTCCCCTTCCACAAGATAAAGCTCGCAGATTTCAGGATTAGTATTGGCGCAATCCGCTAGTTTCCCCGGCAAGCCTCCGCCGCCAAGAACATTTTTCCTTTGCACCATTTCCCGTGCTTTCCTCGCCGCGTGCCTTGCCTGTGCTGCCAAGACTACTTTGCCGACAATTATCTTTGCCTCTTTCGGGTGTTCTTCCAACCAATATTGAAGGACTTCAGACACTGCATTGTCCACGGCACTGACCACCTCGGAGTTCCCCAGTTTGGTCTTGGTCTGCCCCTCAAATTGCGGCTCACCGACTTTTACAGAAATGACTGCTGTCAAACCTTCCCTAAAATCATCTCCCGACACTTCTACTTTTACCTTATCCAGCATTCCCGATTTATCGGCGTAACTTTTTAAGGTCCTTGTCAATGCCCTCCTGAATCCGGACACATGGGTACCGCCTTCATAGGTATTGATGGTATTGACATAAGAAACCACATTTTCAGAAAAAGAGGAGTTGTAGCTCATCGCCACCTGTACAGGCACCCCGTTTTTCTCTGCCTCAATATAAATAGGCTCCTCTATGATTTTATCCTTTGTTTCGACTAAGAATTCTACAAACTCTATTAGACCG
>NZ_BAAHAP010000189.1:0-3776 GCF_054777495.1 Echinicola sediminis
AATGGCCCTTTCAATGATGGTCTGGCTTTTTTTTCATAGCTTAAACTGTTAAAATTTACGATAAGGCTAATTTAGGAAGTTCCGGACAATCATGCCGGCTTCCTGCTTTAGCTGGATTCGTTCAACACAGCATATAGCTTATGGCGGGTAAGTGGTAGATTGCAAGGTTTTCGCTTCGTAACCAGCTTTGGTTTCGGTGGACAGGAAAGTGCTTCAAAACCACCACAAACCATATGAAAACCGTTGGCACACATTTGAAAATCAATCGGCATGGATTTAAATGATATTAGAAAAAACTATGAAAAATTTGATGATTGGAAAATTGAAGAAATTGCATCAGAGAAGGCAGGTTCTTTAAGACTAGAAGTTCTTGACATATTAAAATCTGAAATAAAAAAGAGAAATCTAAATCCAAATCTAATCGATAGCGTTGATTCTCAAACAAAAGAATTAACGGAATCAGAATTTAATGAGTATTGTGACATATTGAGAAACCATACTTGCCCTAATGTAAGTCTAAAAGCCAAAAGATTAATGCAACAATGGTTGGTCAAGTTGTTAGCATACTAATTATGACAAACTATGAAAAATCTGTAAAAGTTGCTTGCCCTAACTGTCTTGATGAAATGCATAGTGAAGCGAATACCAAATCTGCACTTTTGGGGTGGTGGGGAATTCCTTGGGGACCAATTCAAACGATTAGATCGTTAATATTCAATTCAGGGATGAAAAAGAATAATAGGACTGAAAGACCATACGACATTTTTGCAAATTTTATTTTGAGCAATATCGGGATTTTAGAAAAGGCAAAAACTGAGCCTGAAAAGTTGACAGAATTAATTAATCGAACGAATAACAAAATATAAAACGTTAGGCCAATAACTAAGCATTCTAACCGCTGAAACAGCTAAGACCTAAAGGGCGGGCAAAATCTTGATGCAGTGTTGAACCAACCGGTGCTGTGGATGGGGAGAATATGAGGCTGTCTCATAAGTCATTATCGGAATCTGGTTGCCAAATATTCTATGGGTAAAGGATTTCTGATCATTTGCGATGACGTAATTATAGACATTATCTTGGTTAGATTTCTCAATTGAAATCTACGGGTTTTGGCGGCAAGTTGTATGCTCTATTGCTATTAATCCGGCCAAAACATGACCCTTTCGGGGTACTTTAGCCTGGGGCTGCCACCCCAGGCTATTATGAGTTCGCCCCTTTGGGGCGGGCCCTTTCTTCACTGACTCAGACACTACAACGAAATATTATTTGTGTGGGACTCAGAGAAATCTACTTATGAGACAGGCTCTTTTGTGTTTTTGGAGGAATGGGGTTAAAAAGTCAGGTGTAACTAGCTAATAAGCTAACTTACGTTTGTACGTGGATTTCATTCCAAGCATTTGAAATGTACCATTCGAATCCTCGGATTTTTTAACACCCTCAATTAATTTATCCCATAGTCCAAATACGCTGTTTTTACTATAAACTAATTTCCTTAGTTTTAATCATCACCAAAATCAGTGCTTCCCATCCCATCAGTTGAGCAGCAAAGCTCCCCATGAAACTCCAAAACAGGCAAAAATGGCAGATCATTCGACAATATAGTATTGGTTGGTGTTTGGCATTGGCATTTTTTAGTGTGATAAGGGGAGAAGGAACGCAGGAGCTGGGCTCCGTACAGTTTGAGGTTTGGAAATCCATCTTGGTATCATTGGCCGGCGGGGCGATTTTTGGGGCGATCTCTGGTTATGCCCAGATTTTGACAGAGGAGCATGGGTATAGTAAAATGTCCCTTAGGGGTTTGTTGGCAACAAGGGTGATCTATGTGCTGCTGTTTTTGACCGGCATTGTTTCTTTGGCCTACCTGATTTTTGGGGAGGACATCACTTATCTAGAATTTGCCTTTGAACCGGGAAGTTTTGCCATCTATTTGTATATCGTCACGGTGGATATTTTTATGTTTGCCCTGAGGCAGGTCAAGCTCTATTTTGGTGGCAATAACCTTTGGCAGCTTTTCAGCGGGAAGTTCTACACCCCACGTGAGGAGGAGCGGATTTTTATGTTTTTGGACCTGCAGTCTTCCACTGCCCATGCCGAAAGGCTGGGGCATATCCAATACAGTAAATTGATCCAGAACTGTTTCAATGATCTGGGGATTGTAGCGGAAAATGAAGCAGAAATCTACCAATATGTAGGCGATGAAGCCATCCTGACCTGGAAGCTAAAGGAGGGGTTAAAAGACCATAACTGCCTGAAAGCCTTTTTCAATTTTAAACAGCAGTTGCTTAAAAGAAAGGATTACTACGCCAAAAACTATGATTGTTTGCCCCATTTCAAAGGAGGGATCCATGCGGGAATTGTTACGGTGACCGAGGTGGGCAAATACAAAAAAGAGATCGCCTACCATGGAGACACCATTAACACCGCCGCCAGGATCCAAGGCCAATGCAATGCCCTGCAACAGGAATTGCTGATCTCCGAGTCTTTAAAGAAGATGATAGAAGATAGTGGTTTCAGTTTTGAGCAAATGGGTAGTATTGCCCTTAAAGGAAAGGAACAATCCATTGTACTTTATGCGGTCAGCTTAAGCTAAGCCGTGTTGGTAAGGTGGGTTGATAAGTTCTGGCATTTTCAATGCCTTTCGCAATTCCCTTTACCTTGAGCCCCTTACCCGTCGAGCAGGGCAGGGCTGCTGTTCTACAGGATGCCCCACTTGGAGTGCAGGGAGGATTAATCTCTTATATTTCTGGTTTAAATACCGTATTTAAGGTATTTGTAAAGGTGAATGAATTCATTAGTTTTAAAATCCGAAAACGTCTAAGCTTTTTAATTCAATCTAGAAAGAAGAAATAAACAGCAATCAAAACCAGGCCTGTTTCCTGAATTTTGTTGGGTAAGGATGGAAAAACCAGATGTATAATTAAGTTATGTGAGATATTAAAGACGACATATGAGTAATCAGACACTAAAAGAAATTGAAATTTCGAAGATTAAGCCGAATCCGCATAATCCAAGATTGATATTTCACGAAAGGGAATTGGATGATCTAAAATCATCAATTGAAATTGCAGGCGTTTTGGTACCTATCACGGTCTATCAAGAAAATGAAAATGAATATATCATTTTAGATGGTGAAAGAAGATGGAGAGCTTGTACAAGTCTTGGAAAAGAAACTATTCCAGCGAATATCATAGACAAGCCGAAGGATGTCACTCAAAACATTCTTCATATGTTTAATATTCACTACTTCAGAGAGCAATGGGAATTATTCCCTACAGCTTTGAAACTTGAACAAATTATTAAGCTTCTCCAAACAGATAAAGATTCAACGTTGTCAAGATACACTGGTCTAAATTTAACCACTGTAAAAAGGTGTAAAATTTTACTATGGTATCCAGAAAAATATCGTGATCTATTACTTTATAAGCAAGGCAGAATTTCTACCGACTTTTTCATTGAATTATATCCGATAATTAAGAAAGTAAATGACCAGCCCGAGTACAATATTGAACTTAAGATTTCTAGAGTAATTGACGGACTTATTGATAAGTTCAACGAAAACAAAGGAATTTCGGATGTAAAAGAGTTTCGCGAAATGCGAAAAGCAATTAAGTACTATGAAAATAGGGGTGAAATGTTTGTTTTTTTAAATCATTTAAATGAATTCATTGAAAAGCCCGATGTAGCAATGGATTATTTTGTAATAGATGACCTAGAAATTGAAAGAACAAAAAACAACGTTTTAAAGCAATTAACTTTCTTACCTCAAACACTTTCAG
>NZ_BAAHAP010000190.1:0-3745 GCF_054777495.1 Echinicola sediminis
TTGCATTATTCAATTGGGAGTGCTTATGATCACTCCTCCAAAGGATAGGCTCTAAGCAATTTGTTTCTATAGTAATAGCGGATAATTATGCTTTTAAGCCACTTTCTGAAGACTATTCATTTTATTAAACAGCATAACCAACCCTAATAATAAAAAATATAAACATGCATTCAACCAAACCAACCTTATTGATTTTAGCTGCGGGCATGGGTTCGCGATATGGGGGGAATAAGCAAATAGATGGCTTTGGCCCTAATAACGAAACCATATTGGAATACGCTATTTTTGATGCCATTCAGGCCGGCTTTGGCAAGGTGGTCTTTATAGTAAGAGCAGAAATCCTTGACTTGGTAAAAGATCGCTTTATGGAAAAAATCCAAGATCAGATCCAAGTGGAATTTGTCATCCAATCTCTAAGCAGCCTGGTGCCTGCAGTCTATCAAAACCCAGAAAGGACCAAGCCCTATGGAACCGCACATGCGGTATTGTGCGCCAAAGAGGTAATTCAAGAACCCTTTGCAGTGATCAATGCCGATGATTTTTATGGTAAGGAAGCCATCGATAAATTGGGTCATTTTTTGGCTAACTCCCAAGAACGGAATAAACACTGTATGGTGGGCTATGCCCTGAAAAATGTACTGTCCATGCACGGCACAGTAAACCGTGGGGTATGCCGGTCAAATGACTTGGGAGAGTTGGTCGGAATGACCGAGCGGGAAAAGATCGCTAGGGAAGGCGGAAAAGTAGTCAGCAGAATGGGAGAGGATGTCCTGGAGATCGATGAAAATACCCCTGTATCGATGAACTGTTGGGGATTCCAACCGTCCTTTTTTGGGGAGACCGAAAAGCGCTGGTACCGGTTCCTTGAGGAAAATAAAGATAATCCCAAAGCGGAATTTTATATCCCTACCGTGGTGAATGAACTGATAGAGGATGGAAAGGCTTCTGTCAATATCTTGGAAGGAGGTAAAACCTGGTTTGGAGTAACCTACCCAGAGGACAAGGAATCGGTAGAGCAGGCCTTAATGGACTTGCACCAAAATAAAGTGTATCCTGAAAAGCTTTGGGTGAAGGAGATAGTTACAGAGAAGTAATATAAAGTCTAAGGTCCTAAAGGCTAAAAGAGACAGGGCAAAAAGCCATCCCAGTAATTTGGGGTGGCTTTTTTTGCTGAGCAGCTTCTCGGTTTTATAAAACTGATTTTCTTGTGTACTTGATCACCAAATGGGAGGGGATTATAATAGCTGTTTAAAACTGAGGAGATTGGGCCACTTTTCATGATTAGTTATTAGCCTTGTAGTCGAATAGCGGACTATCGATAATCCACTAGAAATCATTTCGCCTGAAAAGCACATATTTTTACCGGTTGTTGACGTATTCATGAAAGTTGCTTTTATTTTTACTTCTTTAGTTTTAAATTTGCAAAGTTCTGATTATCAAAAGTTAGGAAGTAGCGCAATATGGACCTTATGGAATAATAGGAGTCTTTAAAAAAAGAAAGGATCAGGAGGTAGGCGTAAAGCCTGAAGCGAAATATTTTTCTAATTAATTTTTTTATGAAACCCAATAATAACATTTACGCTATCTCCAGGGGGGAGGGAAATGCAATTGTCTTTTGTTTTTGGAAGCAAGATGCTTGGTATCATCATATTATTGATATCAGCAGAAGCATTCAAAAACAGATAAGGAAATGGTCTGCGGAGCCACAAAACCTTTTTATTTTGGCTTTCCACTCACGTATTGACCATTCACCAATAATAGAAAATACTATCCGTGCCTTTAAGGGGATGGGGGTTCCCTCTGATCAATTGATGATCTTTCAGTCATTTGATAACTCACCGGATTTGGTTTCAGTGATCGATGCTAAAACTAAAATAGGCCAGGTAGTGATAGTAGATAAACTTTATCGGCTTTTGAGGCTTTATATGTCCTATAGAGGGAAAGGCCGTGCTGTGAACCTATGGCCAATTCTTAGCGAATCGGTAATGGATAAATTAACCTTTTGGGTAATAAGACAAATTATACAGCTCAGAAAAAAGAAAGGAAAGGATTCAGATATAACATGTAGTGATTTTTCGATTGTTTCCTGCGAACATTCGTGCACCTCCTACATGGATGAAAAAAAACGTCATGTTTTGGATGAGAAATCTGCGAGTATTTATAATCCATCAGGTATAAGCCTAAAACATGATCTTCAAAATGAAAATAAGGTGATAGGAAATGATGGGGAGATAAGTCCAGTAAATACTCTTGAACCTGTTCCGCTTGGAACCTTGATTTCGTCCACATCCTTCAGGAAATTAAATGAAGAGATCCGTGAAGGGCTAGGGAACACCCATAATTTTCACACTTGCTATGGATTCAGGGTATTGGTCTGGAGTAGAAATAATGACCGATTTCAAAGGGCTAAACAATTCCTTGAAAGTGAAAAGCTCACGGTGTACAGGGCTGAATCAATGGTGGGTTTTCATTATCTTATTGAAAATAAAAGAATAAATATAGTTTTGATTGATTTGGAGAATTTTTCAGATCAGGTAAAGGACCTTTTGACCAATATCGGTGAAAAGAATATTTTTATTATTGGAATAGTCCCGGAATCTAATAAGTCCCTCAGGTGGACGGGAAATTTGGATGTATTCAATGCGCTTATTTCTCCTACTTTAAATAAGGAGGAATTGCAGAAAGTATTGATCAATATTAGCAATGAAAACGTGGAAATTTAAAGGGCTATTGCAATGCTTTATGCAAGCAAGATTGATTCATTCACAGAAAGTGTGTCGTTGCTTTACAATAATACTCAGTTTGATGGCTATTAGGATTTTTTTATTTAGATTGTATACGTGTAAGATAATTCATTTTACTATACCGCAATTTGAGGTTTTTGGAAAAATGTCATGACATTGGCCAAAAACCATTGACAATTCCTTAATGAGAAAAACACAGCTTCTGGCTGTGTTTTTCATTTATATCCTTTTTTAGATGAATAGTCTTTTTTTACCGAGAATCTTGTGATGTAGACTTGCTGGCGGTGAAGAATATGAAGCATTAATGTTGACCAACTTACTTGATATAACCTAAACCAAACGGGTCAAAATCCAGGAGCAGATAGGTGCGTACATTCACACTCCTCTTTTAAAAAACAACATTTGGCAAGTGTATGGTGACCGGCTCAAAAATTGATACTCTTATTGATAATTACTTTGTTTTCCAGGTAGTGAAACAGCCTTTTGTGGGCCTTCACACCTTTCTTGAAAAGCATTTCTGAGGGGCACTTTGAAAAGAAAACACCATCGAAGATCTTCTTATCCAGCCAGTCTTTTCGAATGTTGAACAGCTCTATTTGAGTGTAAATTTTAGGATTTAACTCCAGGTCTGTTTTTTCCATGATCAATAGGAGTTCTTTTGCTTTAATATCTAGGGTATTTGAAGAAGAACCTTTCTTCAAGTCAGGTAACGACATAATTGTGGGTATTAATGATGCATGTCCCAAGTTGAGCAGAAGCAGCCGATCCGTGTATAAATTTAAATTTGACCTTCTTTCCTTAATTGCTTTTGTCAACTGTAGATTCCGATGATGCTGACCACCAATCCGGTCATCTTGACCACCCCTTTAAAAGTTTTTTTCAGTTAGCGTTATAATGGCGTTTAAAGTTATCGTTTTTTTCTCATTGATTCACCTTTGAGCTCGATTCTGTGGGCAGTGTGCACCAGTCTGTCCAGTATGGCATCGGCTATTGTACTGTCC
>NZ_BAAHAP010000191.1:0-3735 GCF_054777495.1 Echinicola sediminis
GTTTATGTATCGCCGGATATCGAAGATTTCAAGAAAATACAATTCAAGATCCAGAAAGTATTGAAGCGCCTCGCTGCCCGGCAGGATTCTAATGAAATGCGTGATGAAGAAAAAAAATAAGATAATTGCAATTTTTCTGGTGTTGGTTGTTGGAGGAGGAATTCTGTTTTCATTCAAGGTTAAAAACGATAAACTTTTCTTAATAGCTAAAAACCTGGACATCTTTGCGTCTCTTATCCGGGAGCTTGACTCTTATTATGTAGATGAAATCAATCCGGAGGATTTGGTGACAGTGGGTATCAATGCCATGCTTGAAGAGCTGGATCCTTATACCACGTATATTCCGGAAGAGGAGTCTGCTGATTTCAGGACCATGACCACCGGTGAGTACGGTGGTATAGGTGCTTTGATCGGGAATAGGATTGGGAAAAATATGATTTTGATGCCTTACAAAGGCTTTCCAGCAGAGAGTTCGGGCCTAAGGATAGGTGATGAATTGTTGTGGATAGATTCGGTGAGTGTAGTGGACTTGGTTACTTCTGACGTTTCCAAGAAGTTGAAAGGTCCGGCCAATACCCCAGTGGAGGTGATTGTAAAGCGGAATCTTGATACCTTGGCTTTTGATATTACCAGGAAAAAGATAGTGATCACCAATGTGCCTTACTATGGGATGGTTAATGATAAGGTAGGGTATATTAAGTTGACAGATTTTACCACCAATGCCGGAGACGATGTGAGAAAGGCGTTGATAAGTCTTAAGGATCAAGGGGCAGAAAAGCTCATTTTAGATTTAAGGGACAATCCTGGAGGGATATTAAAAGAGGCGGTGGATATAGTCGGCCTGTTTGTTCCAAAAGGCAGGGAAGTAGTGAGTACCATTGGTAAATTGGATAATGTCAATGCCGAATACAAGACCAGCCGTTCGCCTGTGGATAAAAATATCCCTTTGGCCGTTTTGATCAATGAAAGGTCCGCTTCTGCATCGGAAATTGTGGCTGGTGCGCTTCAGGATTATGACAGGGCCGTTCTTGTGGGCAGGAAAACCTTCGGAAAAGGCTTGGTCCAAAGCACTATTCCACTTTCGTATAACGCTCAAGTAAAAGTGACGACCGCCAAATATTATATTCCAAGTGGACGCTGTATTCAGGAGATTGATTACAGTAAGCGAGATGGCGATGGAAGGGCAGTTAGCGTAGCGGATTCCTTGAGGCATGAGTTTACCACCAAAAATGGACGGAAAGTTTGGGATGGAGCAGGCATAATGCCGGATAAAGAAGTGGAGGCCAAAACTTATGCGCCTATTACCTATAGCTTAGTGGCAAGAAGTCTTGTTTTTGAGTTTGTTAATGGATTCTATTATGATCATGACAGTATTGTCTCTCCTCGGGATTTTGTGGTAAGCGAAGAACTCTATCAACAATTCGTGGCATGGTTGGAAGGGAAAGAGTATGATTATGTGACCAGGGTGGAGAAGACCATTGAAGATTTGGAGACTTTTGCCAAGGAGGAAAAGTATTTTGAGGATATTCAGCGTCAAATTGATTCCTTGAAGAATAGCGTTAGTCATAATAAAGAGCAGGACTTGGTGACCTTTAAGGGGGAGATAAAAGAAGCGCTGAAAGATGAGATCGTTTCAAGGTACTATTATGAAGGAGGAGTGGTAGAGGCTTCTCTTGATAAGGACAGTGAGATAGAGGAGGCAGTGCGGGTTCTTAGTGAAGTCGAAGAATATCATTCCATTCTTTTACCCGAGATGGCCAAAAAGTAATAGTGCAAGAAAATAACTTGAGCTCCTTTTTTAGAACAATCACTTGTTTTGAAGAAGGAGCTTTTTGTTTTTTATGTATATCCGCAAAGACACCAGTAGCTCTAAGTTAGCAAACCATCTCTCACAGAATGCACAGAAACCCACAGAAAAGGTTTTTATAATTCCGTGGAATTCTGTGGAATCCGTGAGAAATAAATTTACTGGTCCAATTCCGGATAATCGTATTGTTTTTTTGCCTTTGTCCTATGTGTTGACTAATCAGTCTAGTAGGGGGGATGGGTTGGTGAGTGATCCTTTTTATTATCTTTGCGTCAGAGTTGATCAAAAAAATGATGAAGTTGATTTTATCCATAGAGACGGCAGTAGCAGTTTGTTCAGTGGCTATTCATGAGCAGGGAAGGTTGTTGGGGCTGATAGAGCTGCATCAGGAGAATGTTCATGCCCAGAAGTTAATGCCGGCAATCAATAGTTTATTGGAGCAGGTGGGCGTAACTACCAAAAAGCTAAGTGCGGTGGCGGTTTCGGAAGGGCCTGGTTCTTACACAGGGCTGAGAATTGGCGTGTCAACAGCCAAGGGTATTGCGTATGCCCATGGGATTCCACTGATCGGGGTGGGGAGTTTGGATGCGATGGCCAAGCAGGCATTGCCCTGGGTGGAGTCTTCTGATATGATCGTGCCAATGGTCGATGCGCGCAGAATGGAAGTTTATTGTAAGGTGTTCAATGGCCAACTAGAGGAGTTGTCTCCGCTGAGACCTGTAGTTGTTGATGAAGGTTCGTTTGGTGAGCTTTTCGAGAAGGGGAAGGTTTATTTCTTAGGGGATGGTGCTGAAAAAGTGTCTCAAGTAATTCATCATCCTAATGCACGCTTTTTAAATTATACGAACTCGGCTGTTACGGTGGGGGAAATGGCGTATGAAAAGTTTTTGAAAGAAGATTTTGTAGATGTGGCTTACTTTGAGCCGAACTACTTGAAGGAATTTAGGGTTGTGAAATCAAAGAAAAACCCATTGGCTATATGAGTGAAATTGTAAACAGAGTAGCAAACAGTCCCATAGTGACTATTGACCTGGAAGCATTTTATAAGAAAAATGAAAGAGAGCTTTTTGATATAAGGCCGTATTTGTTTCAGGAACTGGTGTTGAAAGAGAAGGATTTTAGAAAGGAGCTCAAAGAAATCAATTGGGAACAATACAAAGGGAAATGTGTGGCGGTTGATTGTACTGCAGATGCCATTGTTCCTACCTGGGCATTTATGCTGGTGGTAAGTTATCTTGAGGGGCTGGCGGACGAAGTTGTCGTCGGTGACTTGGATGATCTTGAAAAATATTTGTTTCAAAAAGCACTGCGGGAGTTGTCTCCAGGTGATTTCGAAGGGAAGCCGGTTGTTGTAAAAGGCTGTAGTAAATATCCTGTTCCTCTTTTTGCTTATGGGGAAGTGGTACGTTTTCTCAAAGGCAAGGCTAAAACAATTATGTATGGAGAACCATGTAGCACGGTTCCGATTTACAAGCAGCCTAAATAAAGGGATTTTTTGCCCTCATAAAGAGCGAGTTGTCCATAATTATGATAAAAAAAACGGGGCTAGCTTGGTAAAATTGAGAAAGAGCTCTATGTTTGCATTCCCATTCGGGGAGAGCATGACAAAAGGTTGTGAAAAAGCATTGAAAAATCGGTTAGGTTGAATAAGTAAAGAAAAAAATAAGATCTTTTTTTTGCTATTAAAAATTAACCTTTTACCTTTGCAAACCCAATCGAACGGAAGGGGAGTTGAGCGCTGAAAAGCTGAAAAAAAAACTCAAAAATAAATTTGACAGGTTGTTTTCAAAATAAAAAACTTTTTCGGAGCTTTGCACAGCGAAAAGAAAAAGAGTCCTTCTGAAAACGTTCAGAGATAGAAAACAAGCCAATCACGTAAGCGATTACGTCAATATCGGAACAGTCCGATAGAAAAGTTCATTGAAGTG
>NZ_BAAHAP010000192.1:0-3682 GCF_054777495.1 Echinicola sediminis
GGGAAATGCTGGGCATCAAGCAGGATGCCTTGGCCCATGAACTGGGAGAAGACTGGTCCCAAAAGAAAATTTCCTTATTGGAACAAAAAGAAACAATTGAGGAGGAAATTCTCCGCCAAGTTTCTGAGATCCTTCATATCCCAGTAGAAGCCATCCAGAACTTTGATGAAGAACAGGCGGTGAATATTATTTCTAATACATTCAACGATAATTCAATGTTGAATGCCATCAATCAAAACCCTACATTCCATCCAATAGACAAGTTGATCCAGCTACATGAAGAGAAAATCGCCTTGTATGAAAGAATGTTAAAGGAAAAGGATGAAATGATGGCGAGATTGGAGCGGCTGATCAATAATAAATAGGATTTAGTCCAGTGGAGTTGGATTGTTTTATCTAGTGGCTGATTCACTAATCTTTGACTTTGGTTTAATAGTAGGTATATATAGATATAAATCTATGTGAATATGGACATATTTGTATATACAGATATGTCCATATTCACATAGATTTATATCTATGTGAATATGGACATATTTGTATATACAGATATAGGAATACATACATATATAAGTAGCTTGAAATGATTAATTACAAACCAGAATCTATAAAATTGGCTTTATGGAAACCTTCCTAATTGAAATAGAGGATCAAGAAAAATCAGATGCGATAAAAGCTGTACTAAAAGCCCTTAAAATAGATTTTGAGGTTTACGCTGATACTTCTGAATCCAAGCGGATTGCCGAAAGTGTTGCCCAAGGGTATAAGGAGATGCTGGAAATTGAAAAAGGTAAGACAACAAATAAGGCTTAATTATTCTCCATTGACTAATTTAAAAATGTTGATTAGGAGGGAAATGATCGAATTTCTAACCTAGTTGACCACATTTCTGAAAAATTGAATAGGTTTCATTATTGAAAACTCCATTATCAAGATACAATGAAAATACAAATACTTTTCTTTAATCTGATTTTTGCATTTATTCTTGTTTTTTCATTTACTGGATGTCAAAAGGAAAAACATAAAGTTGAAGGTCAGGTGTTTATTGTTACAAATGGTGGACAGAATTTTCCATTAGGTTTGGTTTCAATAGGATTTGCTAAACCAAATGAGCTAGCAACATCACTGGATTCGGTTCTTCTAGATTTTGATGACCAAATTTCTGATTTTGAAAAGTCCTTGCACGATCTCAAAAATAAAATCGAGGGTGAATATATTTTGAAATCGACTCTATGGGAAGATGTTGAAAAAGAAGCTAAGGGCAAGACTCTTTCTTCCTTTGCTGACTTAAGCAAAGATTATGCACTCATAGATGCCAGGCCTACTTACAACCAATTCAGAAAATTTATGGAGTTGGAAGAGCAAACTAGGGATATTGATATTAAACTGTATGGTGTTTCCTATCTGAGCAAAAGATTTAAGCTACCCACTTTAAATGATTACTATGCTCAAAAATTAAAAATTGATCAACTTTTGCAAAAGCATAACGAGATGGATTCATTAATCAATGAATTTAAAAAAGGTCATTCCATTCTTCCATTGCTTCAGCCAAAATTTACAGTTACTAAAACCAATGCCCAAGGTGATTTTTCAATCGAAGCAGAAAAAGGAGACTACATTGTATTTGCCACCGCATCCCGCTTAGCAGGGACTAGCACTGAACAATACATGTGGGCTGAAAAGATTTCTATTAATGGGGCCAAAACCGATTTATTTTTAAGTAATGATAATCTGGTTACTATTGATGAAATTAAAATGCTCAATCAAAAGCAGTAATATTTTGAAATATTTCCTTCGCAAAAACATGTCTAACGACCAGCTTGAATTGAATCAAGAAAGGTTTGAATTACTGAATAAGTCAAGACTTATACTTACTAAAGCACTATCAATAGAAGAGAAGTATGATATTATCATTTCCAATTATTTAGCTGTTGAGAAAGAGGTTTTAAATAGAACTGTTGAAAGGGCCATTTTGAGCAAAGAAGTCTACAAAAATTCCCATGAACTAAGCTTGAGCATGAACAGGTTGTTCATTAATCTTTTGAGCGCAATTAAAATGTATAGAGATCAAATTTACAGCCCAGTAAAAACAATTTTAGCTGATAATCCAAATACTCAAAAAGATCTTGAAAAACTATTTAGTGACCAATACGATAATTATTTTGAATTTCGATTCATTGATGCCCTTAGAAATCATGCACAGCATGGTGGCAAAGCTGTTCATAAGGTAACATTTCGGTCAAAATCAATTAACAGTGTAAAGGATGTTAAATTGCAGTGGTCTATTACTGTTTGGTCTTTGAAGTCTGAACTCGAAAAAAATTCTGGATTCAAAAAATCAGTTTTGAGAGAATTAGGTAATGAGGCAAATTTAATTCTTTATTGCAGGAAATATTTGGAATGTCTAAGTGCGTGTCATTCAAAAATTCGAGATTTAATCTCTGATATAGTTGAAAATTCAAGAGATGAAATAATCTCAGTTTTTCAGGATTTTCAAAACTCGTTTGGTCCATACCTAGACGGTATCTATATGCATCCGGAAGATTGTGAACAGAAGGTAACTCACAATAAAATTCCATTACTACTTGATTGGGATAATGAAAGAATTGAATTGTTTAAAAAAAATCGACCACTTAATAACCTTCATTCTTTTTATTTTTCAAGCATTTAGGGCATTGAAATAGTTTCCTTGTCAAAGTGGTTTTGTTTACCTAAAATAAAACAGATTTGATTTTTTGAAATCTTGCATATAGGATATGATGGGAGAGTCCTGAAACCAATAGAACATATTAAATCCCCCTGCCTTGACTTTTCTTTTTCTTCTTCTTTCTTTTCCTTTGAGGAGCCTCCTCTAAATTCCCAGAAGCCGGAACAGGACCAAGCAACTGGCTAAGGCCAGCAATGGCACCATAAGCGCTAAAAAGGCTATTTTCACGACCTGAATCATCTGAGAATGGGATTCCTTTAGCCCAGCCTGTCCCTTGACTAGCTGATCCATCCTGGGATCTGGTTTCGGCTGTGGTGGACGAATGCTGTTGATCTGATTGTGCAAAGCCTTCTGATTTTTCATGATCTGAACTTGGTTTTGCTGAAGTTCCACCAAACACTGTATCAATTCCTGAAATTCTATCCTGACCTTTTGATGCTCCTGAGGGGTATTTTGCCCTTGTTCGTTCATTTGCCTGGCTAATTTTCTTGCTGTCTCTAGTTTGCTCATAGTTTAATTTTTTGGATACATTTCCCCATTTAAATTGATTCCCCAAAGCCTGTCCTTTGGCTGTAAATCCATCAAACAAATAGGATATTCCTGAAACCCTACCCGTACTGGCCTGATTGAAAAGGACGTTTATCCCATCCTTTTCCAAATGTTCAATAAATGAGGAGATATTATTGGTTTGGTTTAAGGCTTCGCTTACCTTTTCCTGTAGCACCATCCGGTTGGATGGCTCGCCAGTTCTCAATACCATTTCTATCTCATCCTTATTAGCTGCTTTAAGCGTAGCTTCATGACTGCTTTTGACTTCTTGCAGGCCATATTTCTTTTCAAGTTCCCTGATGGTTATTTCGGTCTGACCATGCCAGTGATTTCGGTCAAACCGTGCCACTAAGAAAGATCATTTAAAGAAGGTCATTTTTTATTCATTTTTCAAGATTCCCTTTCTCAAAGATTCTCCCTTGAGGT
>NZ_BAAHAP010000193.1:0-3251 GCF_054777495.1 Echinicola sediminis
TAGATCGCTGAGTACTTGTAGCCAGAAGTTCGCCCCCTCGCTTTCGGAAAGGTACATGCCCAGTACCTCCTTCTTCCCTTCACGGTTGATCCCCAATACATTGTATAGGGCTTTATGGCGTACCTTGTCTTCCTCCCGTACCTTAATGTGCATGGCATCAAGCCATACAATGCAATATACCTCTTCTAACGGCCTTTTCTGCCACTCCTTGACTTTGGGGACGACACGGTCGGTAATATCGCTGATCACCTGTATGGAGACCTCTGTGTCGTACATGTCCCTGATATACTCGGAGATGTCCCGTAAGCTGCTGGTAAGGCCGTATATGCCGATGATCTGCTTCTCAAGGTTGTCGACAAGGATACGCTCGCACTTCTCTACGATCTTCGGTTGGATTGGTTTGAGGAATCTTGGCAGTTAAATTTGGATTTTGAAGGGCCAGGATCAGTTTAGCCTGACCCTTTTTCCAAACATAGGCAGAAAACCATTAAGCATTAATCACCCAAACCAAATAGGTTTATTACATCTTTATAGGTAAGTTCAGAAAGATCGCTGTTAATTCTGCTTCTTACAGTAGCATTTAATGCTCCTTGAGGAACCATAACAAACCGGAACTCTGGCCTATCTGTACCAAATACCAAACTTTTGCTGGAAAAGGGATATTCTCCCCCAGACATGTTATCAACCTCAATTATTATTCGGTTTTGCCAACCCGATGTTCCATCAAGAGTCCAGTAAAGACTAGATTTTATATCCCATGTCCCCATAGGACGAAAACTGGGCAACGAGAACAGGCCATCCACTGGATTTCTATGATATACAAGCAATATCCCATTCTCATTGTTCACAAAATCATGTAAAGAGCTCGCACCAGTGACACTTAACAAAAGGTTTCTGGTTACTGTGGGCAGGTATGCATAAACCACAGCCTTGGTAGATGATAAACGGTCTACATTATAGGCCGTCCAATTCGAGGCTATCACATTCGCAGTTCCAGGCTCACCCTTTGGTCCCTTCAGACTAACCCCGCTTCCCCATCCGGTACTTCTCTTGGGGCCATAAAGTACACCTATTGTGGTCTGGAAGTAAAAATCTCCCAATTCCCCGATATTCAGAGAAGGCGACATGGAACCACTATAAATCCTGGTACCATCCTCACCATCCTGACCTGCTTCTCCCTGTAACCCCGTGGGATTCCCCCAACCGGAAGCGGTTTTCGGGCCGTACAGTTCACTGCTTTGGGTATCGATATAAAAATCTCCTTCATTTCCATCAGTTGGTTCCGGTGGCTGGTTGCCGTACAGTAAACTATTCCCATCAGCGCCCGGAATACCCTTCTCACCCTGTTCTCCTTTTTCACCTTGCGGCCCTTCCGGTCCAGGCTCACTTTCTATACAGGAAGAAACAACTATCATGAAGTACAATACCCCTAGCAAACTATAATAGTTCGTTTTCATATGCTTATTATTTGTTTATCAAGCCATCATCAATTCTGTGTTCTCTTTACTACAAAGATATCCGCTGCATGCCCTCGGTGATCATCGTGCGACAACTGTATTGGCTCCCCATTTTGCCAATACATTGCGGTTACGGGTTTTCCGGAACTCCGAAAATCTATGCCGGCAACATATACATTTCCATCCAGTACAAAGATGGCATTTGCTTCTGCACGGTATGAACGATCTGTCAAATCTACCGCCTCCCCGTTTTTCCAGTACCTTGCCACATTTACTGTACCCGTACCCGATTTATGCAATACCTTTTCATATCCCGCCACATACACATCACCGTTTTCCACATAAACAGAACGGGCTTCCGAATCTTTTTCGCCGGTTCCCAAAATAATCTCTTGTCCATTTTTCCAATATTTGGCAACGGTTACATTTCCGTTCGAACCATGGCCTGAAACATACACATCACCTTGGTCAGACACCGAAATACCGGTCACCGTTCCCGACCCTTCCAGCGAAACAGCTTCACCGTTTTTCCAGTAGGTGGGTTCAGCATTCAATAAACCTGCCACGTACACATCATCGCCAGATACCGTGATGACACTATTTCCTGTTTGACCTAAAGTACCGCTCGCTACATGAACAGGCGACTCTCCACCATTTTTCCAATACACAATATCCATCATATAGTTTGTCTTAGTTTTTATTCCCGCCACATACACATCCCCTTCTGAGACACAGATATCGTAAGCCGTGGCATAATCATCGGAATCATTTGGATCTGACAACTCCACATGTGTATCATTTTCCCAATAGAAAGCTGAAGCAATAGCACTTGTAAATTGTCTTTCACCTGCGATATACACTTGATTATCCGCCACCACCATATTGTTATAAATCATATTTTCAAGTGATTCATGATCGTACAAAACGGATTCGCCGTTTTTCCAATACAAGGGCCGACTGCCACCTGAAGTTTCGTCATACCCACTCCCGAGCACATAAACATCAACCTCGACCGCTTGATCCTGAACCGTGACTGTCACCGGCTCACTATCTTTATACCCCTGCTTCTTTGCAAGGACAGATTTTATGCCCGGTTCATCAAAAGTATACATATATCCATCAATCTTGTCACCATCTATATAGAGCTCGGCACCAATGATCTCTTGCTGCGTTTCCACGGTAGTCACCTCAAAAATAACAGTTGATGATGCCATAACAGTTGTTTTGCTGGCGCTAAGGTGCAATGTCAGCTCCTCTTCCTCTGCTGGCGGACCTGGTCTCTGTTCTTCAGAACACGAACAAAACCAGACAACCATTAGCAGTACTATTTGTACTATTAGTTTTCTCATTTCAACAGTTTAATCTAAGGTGCTGCTATAACAATCTCTCCGGTAACGGCTACTTCTTCGCCGTCATCTCCGATTTTAAAATCCCCCTGAAATGTCAAAATGTACGAGGCAGCCGTTGCCTCTTCTCCATACATCGAGATATTATGCTCTTTGTAGTTTTTCAGAGTCATGCTTACAGGTCCAGCGGGACGATATTTATCTTCAGTCCCCCAAGCGCCAAATATTAGACCTGGACCATCCCCTTCTATACTGGGCTGACCGTTATCATCCAGGGAAAGTCCTACACCTAACTGAAATTTCCCACTCTCAATCAACAATCCTGTCAGCAGCTCTCCATCTATCTCCTCATTGTATTCGACAAACATCACCGCATTATAAGTCCCCAAAACTTCTTTTGGTACTTCTCCCGAGAATTTACCCCCACCTTCCATGGTAATGTCATAGG
>NZ_BAAHAP010000194.1:0-3195 GCF_054777495.1 Echinicola sediminis
ATTTTATGCTTATACCACGTTGACGAGCTTAATTTTCAATTTGGATGAATCAATAATCAAGGGATAAAATTATGGAAGAAATAAAAAAACATTTAGTTAATAATAATAGACGCCATTTTATTAAGAAACTTGGTGTGGGAATTGGAGGACTTGCTATGGCTTCCATGATTGATCCGTTTTCTTTTTCGGGAGGAAAATCCTCCCTGTCAGCAAATGATATATCCAAGAACTTACCTCATTTTGCTCCTAAAGCAAAACGGGTAATCTATTTGTTTCAAAGTGGTGGGCCATCGCAGTTGGAGCTCTTTGATTATAAGCCACTGTTAAATAAATTAAGAGGAGATGATCTTCCTGATTCCGTTAGACAAGGACAACGCCTGACAGGTATGACTTCTGGACAGGAGCGCTTCCCATTGGTTGGGAGTAATTTCAAATTTGATCAATATGGTGAATCCAGGGCCTGGGTTAGTGAATTGATGCCCCATACGGCTAAAGTGGTGGACGAATTGTGTTTTATTAAATCCGTCCATACCGAGGCCATCAATCATGATCCGGCAATTACTTTTTTCCAAACAGGATCACAACAAGCCGGTAGGCCATGTATTGGTTCTTGGTTTAGTTATGGTTTGGGGAGTTTAAATGACAATTTACCCACTTTTACTGTATTGCTTTCAAGGGGGACGGGTAGACCAGTTGCACAGCCTCTTTATTCCCGCTTATGGGGAAATGGATTTTTGAGTTCACTTCATCAAGGAGTGCAGTTTAGATCGGGAAAAGACCCTGTATTGTACTTAAAGGACCCAGAGAGTATTTCCCGTACCGAGCGAAGAAGGATGCTGGATCATATTGCCGAGTTGAACCGAATACAGGAGGCTGAATTTGGGGATCCGGAAATTAACAGTAGGATAGCCCAATATGAGATGGCTTATCGTATGCAGACTTCTGTGCCTGATACCATGAATATTGATGAGGAACCTGAGCACATACTGAATATGTATGGGGAAAATGCCAAGGTACCAGGAACCTATGCGGCCAATTGTTTATTGGCAAGAAGACTTGCAGAAAAGGATGTACGTTTCATTCAGTTGTACCATATGGGATGGGATCAACATGAAAACCTACCCTCTCAAATAGAGAAGCAGGCGAAAGATATTGACCAGGCTTCTGCTGCGTTGATATTGGATCTGAAACAGCGGGGACTTTTGGAAGATACTTTAGTGGTATGGGGAGGGGAATTTGGAAGAACCAATTATAGTCAGGGAAAATTAACCGCCACTAATTACGGAAGGGATCACCACCCAAAATGTTTTACCATGTTTATGGCCGGTGGAGGAGTAAAACCCGGATTTACCTACGGGGAAACAGATGATTTCGGCTATAATATCATAAAAGATCCAGTGCATGTACATGATGTGCAAGCGACCATCATGCATCAAATGGGATTAGACCATACAAAATTAACTTACAAGCATCAGGGGCGTCGCTATAGATTAACGGATGTCGGCGGTCACGTTGTTCAAGACATTCTTACTTGATCTTAGAAGATGAGGTAGAGTAAATGAAACTGTATCCCAAACTATACCATGAAAAAACTCATTACTTATTATTCTGCATTGGCATTGCTTCTTTTTATGGTGCCCAATGCCAATGCTTCCACTATTGAGGAACCCTCAAGGTTAATATTGGCATTGGGTCGCTTTCATCCCTTAATTTTGCACCTGCCTATTGGAGCTCTTTTATTGACATTTTTTTTGGATATCATGGGGAGGTTTAGGAAGAAATATCCCAAGAGTACCATTGTATATTCATTGGGTTTTTCCTCTTTTTTTGCTGTAGTGGCATGTGTCTTAGGATATTTCCTTTCCCTGGAAGGAGGATATACGGAAGAGGTTTTGGATTTTCATTTTTGGTTTGGCTCGATTGCAGCAGGATTGATCATTTTGTTGTTTTTGCTAAGAAATCTGAACCTTAAAGTAGTAGATATTTTATTTTTACCTCTATTTATTATTACTATTGGCATTATCAGCATTGCCGGCCACTATGGTAGTATACTAACTCATGGATCTGAATTTTTAACAGAGCATCTAGAGGAGAAGGAGCCTGTAATACCCATTACCGATATTGATAGTTTAAACATCTTTGACAATGTTGTACATAGAATTTTGGAGGATAAATGTATTCAGTGTCATAATGCCTCAAAAATGAAAGGGGATCTGTCATTGGTTTCAAAAGCCAGCCTTTTGAAGGGGGGAGCCAACGGGAAGGCTATTATCTTAAAAAATCCCCATGAAAGCCTTTTATATTCTTTAAGTGTGCTTCCTATTTCTGATGAAAGACATATGCCTCCAGAAGGTAAACCTCAGCTTACCAAGGATGAGATTTGGTTACTCAAATACTGGATTACTCATTCCATGGAAATTGACGACAAGGTGGTATCACTTCCTAAAAGCGACAGCCTAAAAAATATACTGAAAGATTATCTGGTACTTGAAAAGAAATACATAGAAGAAGCTTCTTTGGATGCTATAGAGGAAGTGAAGAAAGCTGGGTTTACCATTAGAAAAATCTCGCCGGATGATGGGGGGCTTTGGCTTTCCCTTAAAAATAAGGATTTACCTGAAACTGGTTTAAAGTTGCTTTCAAAGATTTCCCCTCAAATTGTAGAGCTCGATTTGGGAAATACCGATTTGTCCGATGATATGACTAAGGGGTTCGATGAATTTTCAAACCTTACAAAACTCCATTTGAACAATACCAAGATAGGAGATGAAACTTTAAACCATTTAAAGTCTTTGAAACAATTGGAAACGTTGGTGCTGCATTCTACGGGGGTTAGTGGGGAAGGTCTAAAGAAATTTTTAGGATCAAACAGCCCCAAAAGCATTTATGTGTGGAATACCAAGGTGAGTGCTGGAACAATAAGGCTACTCGAGGAAGAATACGATATTAATATAAATATGGGGGCTAGCATGGGGCTTAATTAAATAGTGAAGCCATCTCTTGCTTGGCTAAGATTGAAAAAGATACAAGTTAAGTGAAACGATAGTTTTAAAAGCTGGCTTGTTTGGTCATAAGGAGTGATTCTTAATTCAGCGTAATTCCTCTAGTTATAGTAAGTGAAAACGTCTAATAGGAAGGATAGCCTTACAGTTGGATATTAAGTTAACTACTATTTAACACAGATAATAAGGGAAA
>NZ_BAAHAP010000195.1:0-3181 GCF_054777495.1 Echinicola sediminis
TGCTATTTTAGCTTCCAATCCTTTTGACCTGAGGGCCATGAATTATCAGCTGTATGCCTTTGAGCAGTTGGGGGACAAAGTCAATTTTGAGAAGAAAATCATCCAGTACACTATTCTAATTGATGCTCTGATAAGTTCGGGAGATGGCAGCAGCACGGAGAATGCCTTTCATGTCATTGAGGTAAACCATGAGTATCAGCTTGTGGATATCCTGGGCTTTGAATTTGGTGGCATGCAGAGTCTGTTGGAGGGTAATTATGACTACCTGACTTTAAAAGATAATGACCTTGGTCTGGAAGGTTTGTATTTTGATGTCAGCAGCTGTTTCAAGGCCTTGTCCAAAATGAATAAAAGCAGGTGATTATAAAGAGGCACTAAAACCTATTTATCCTATAAAAAATACCCCATATAGGGTATTTTTTGATTTTAAGGAATTAGTTATGTTTGGGGTCGATCTGATTTCAGGCGTTTATAAAGGATTTTAAGCGTTTGGAAATGGGAAAATTTAGTGGAAATAGAAGTAATGCGTTTCGGTTCAGGTTGCGCACAATTATAATTGACAGTAATGGATTTTAACTTATTTGATTCTTTCGTGGAGGACTTGCTTGGAGAAAAAAATCCGAGACCTATAATTATCGTTGGGGCATCACGTATTGATGACTTACTATATAGAATCATCTGCAAGCATCTGTTACCAAAGAATTCTAAAAAATCACAGCAGGACGAACTTCTTGAAGGAGATAATCCAATAGGAACATTTTCATCAAGAATAAAAATTGTGAGTCGCTTAGGTATTATTGATAAAGAGCTGTATAAAATATTAGAGCAAATAAGGTCAATAAGAAACAGAAGTGCTCATTCAATTGAGTTTAATATAAAGAAATCACCACTAAGGGAACAAATTACGGAGTTAAAAAAAATGGTTTTGAAAAGAAAATCTTACGAAAGGACTTTGGAAAGATACTTCAAGGGAGTTGATATGAATGAAATAAAAGAACTCCAATGCATTATGATTACTATATGTGTTTTACTTGAAGCTATTTCAGAAACCATCGAAACAACCTCTGGGTACTCCCAAACTATGGAGATCTCAAACAAATAAATTTGAAAATGAGTAAATCGAAAGAAAATACAACAATTGAAATTCCTGTGATAAGAGGGAATGTTCTGGGAGTAAATGTTTATCGCGGATATGCTCCTCTTCACATTTTAACGGAAATGTCTCAAGCAGATATTTATGACCAAAAAAAGAATCCATTAGGCACTCAAAGAGATTTAAGTCCCAAACATGCAAAAGATGCATATGAATACGTCAAAAACAGCGAGTTAGGATTTTGGCCGGAGATATTCTTATGTGCAAGGGAAAATAAGATCTTGACTTTCACTCCAATAAGCTCTGAAAATGAGGACATCGGAATTCTAAAAATTGATTTGGACTTAATTAAAGACTCTAAAACCATTAAAGTTTCAAGAGTTGATGGAAATCATAGGTTGCATTATGCAGATGGAAAAGAGCCGAAATTTTCGAAAATTGAGAAAAAGGTTTCCTTCTGCCTGGCGTTCAATCTTAATCGAGATGAAGAAATAAAACTCTTTAAGGACATAAACAAGAATCAGAAAGCAATGAATACAAGCCACCTTGATGGCATTGATGTAAGGTTGTCCCCAGAAGAGGAACTGAAACGAAGAACTCCTGATTTATACATAGCACAGAGATTAAGCAATGACTCATCAAGTCCGTTACACGGTAGAGTTTATGACGGTGGCAAGAAGCCTGTAGGAGTAGATATTCCACTACGAGGATTAAGAACTGGTATTCAATATATGCTATCAAGATCAACACAATTACCAAGACTTCCTGATGCTGAGGCACAATATCGAGTTGTCAGAAATTATTTTGAGGCGTTAAAAATCTGGCAACCAATTGCTTGGAAGACCCCAAAAGAACATATCATATTACGTGGAGCAGGTTTATGGGCAATTTGTTTCCTTGGAGCCCAAGTCATAGACCGAGCACTTCTAAATGATAAATTTAAAACTGAGAGTTTACTTGAAATACTAAGGTCTGGTAAAGATTGGGATTGGAGCAACAAAGGAAGCTTTGTTGGATATTCTGGACGTGGCGGAGCATTAGAAATAAGCATAAAGGTTGGTAGACATTTAAAAGATTCAGATCAACTTTCAACCGATGAGTTATTTAAAGAAATCATGTCAAAAGATTAAAAAAACTGTACAACAACGGGGTTTGCATCAGGCGGGATGACTTGCAAACTTGGAACTTTGTGCTTCTAATGAACTTTTAATAAATCGTAGCTCTGTGCTCAGAAACCCGCTCGAACGTAAAGCCCGAAACCGTTGTACGATAAAATTATGACCACAGAGCCAACCACAACAACTATGTAGTAAAAACGAGCAGACAAAAAATAACTATGAACAAATTATGTATTTTTTGTGGACAGCCTCCTCAAGAAAAAAACAAAGAGCATATAATTCCAAAATGGTTAATGAAACTAACTGACACCGAGAATAAGAAAATGTCAGTAGGTATTAACTGGACAACAAATCAACCTATAGAGTTTAATTTTTCATCCTTTACTTTTCCATCTTGCACAAAATGCAATAGCGACTTTGCAGAGATTGAAGCATTGGTAAAACCAACTGTTGAGAAAATTTTGGTTGACGACTATGTGGATGCTGTAGAACTTCTCCGACTTATGGACTGGTTTGACAAAGTTAGAATTAGCTTGTGGCTCGCAATTCAATTTTTAAACAAGGGCACATTTAATATGGAACCAAAATACTTTGTCAATACAAGAGTAGGACTTAAAGACAGATTGCTGGCTATTACTAATTGCTATGACGGCTATAAGGGATTAAGATGGACTGGAACCAACACTTTTTGTTTTGTAATGAGCCCAACCTGTTTAACATTAAAGGTAAATAACATTCTTTTCACTAATTGTTCCTCCGACTTTGTGCTTTCAGAGCAATTAGGTTTTCCCTACCCAGTTTTTGAACGGCCCAACCCAAACTCACATCTGACAGACTTTAAATTGGTTGACGGCAAGTATAAGACAAAACATAACCTTTTCAATTCCAAGGAGACTGTAATCTAAACTCTGTCTGAGACTTTGAAAATCAATTAAAGTTCATAAGATAGAGATATGAGAGAAGAACAAGA
>NZ_BAAHAP010000196.1:0-3155 GCF_054777495.1 Echinicola sediminis
AATGGCCCTTTCAATGATGGTCTGGCTTTTTTTTCATAGCTTAAACTGTTAAAATTTACGATAAGGCTAATTTAGGAAGTTCCGGACAATCATGCCGGCTTCCTGCTTTAGCTGGATTCGTTCAACAATGGCTATAAATAATGCTGGTTTCGTTGGTGTATTTGAAGTTTGTTCTTTCAATCACCGTCAAAGCTGTGCTTTCACGAATTAAAAGCATAATTTTATTTGTAAATCAAAGCTTTGGCTAGCCGTGGTGCGGTGGGACAGTTTATCGTTTTAAAATACCGCACTATTCATAGCCGAGCCGTTAGAGTGCATTTAAAGACTTTCACCTTTTAAGGAAGTAGTTGACTTTTGGGATGATTTGATTAACTTAAAAAAACCATTTTAAGAAGGCAGAGCACAATTCAACGGGTTTTAGCTTTGTTCATAAAAAAGTGGAAGGGTTGCCGGAAAATTCCGGGAAGTCTTTTGAAGAAACGGAAGGGATTTTTGAATTGAGAGAGGGTTTTAAATCCAATATTTTAGGATTTTTCTGCTGCTTTTTGAAGGAAGATTTGTAAAAAAGTGCTCCGATCAAAAAGATGAGGGTTTTTAGCAAAGGACAAAGTAATAGGAGGTCAATGAAAAACCAAAAAGTATACACCAAACGAAAATCCGTATAAGACGGAAATTCTATTCTGTACTGAACTTTGTATCAACAAAATAAAACAGAGATGAGTACAAAAAATCCTTACGGTAAAAAGGGCTGGACGCCCGACAGAATGAAATCACAAAAGGGAAAAACCTTTGTGATAACGGGCACAACCAGCGGCACAGGTTTTGAAGCAGCACGCATCCTTTTATCTAAAGATGCAAAAGTGGTGATGCTGAATCGCAACCTTAAAAAAGCGGCCGACACCATTGCGGCTTTAAAACAAAAATTAGGTAAAGAAATAGATGTTATTAACATCACTATGGACTTGGGTGATCAGGCAACTGTTAAAAAAGCTGCAGCTGAAGTTCTCGAAAAAGTAGATCGTATTGACGCCTTGGTGTGCAATGGTGCAATTGCGCAAACTCCCACTAGAGGATTGACCAAAGAGGGGTGGGAATTGCAAATGGGTGTAAATTACTTTGGACACTTTACACTGCAGGCATTGTTGTTTTCAATGATTGAAAAATCAAAAGGGCGCATTGTAACTGTAGGCAGCATGGGCTACGATATGGGTATTAAAACCATCAAGTTTGACGATTTGAATTGGGAAAAAGATTATACACCAAATGATGCCTATAGCCAAAGCAAACTGGCGCAAATCATGTCAGTGTACGAGTTAAATAACAGATTGAAAGCTGCTAGAAAAACCAATGTTAAAGCCTATGCCTGCCATCCAGGTTCTTCCAGAACTTCATTGATTGCAACCAATGGTAGTTTTATGATGAAAATGATTTTTGGCCTGATGAAATTAACTCCACTTACACAACCTGCAGAAAATGGTGCTTACTCAGAATTGATGTGTGCAACCGAACCAAGCTTAGATGAGAACGCATTTTACGGACCAACAGGTAGAAGTAATTGGGTAGGTCCAGTAGGTCCTCACGAAATTAAGGAGCATGCGAAAGACAAAATTGTCATGAAAAGATTATGGGATCTTTCGGAAAAAGAAACAGGAATAAATTGGAACTTGTAATTTAGAAACTTTAAAACCTACTGGAAATGGACATATTAAAAGCAGCCACTGATTGGGCAAAAGCCGAACTAATTTCCACCCCATTTTTTATCTTGGCGGGAGTAGTTTTTTGGGCAATAAGCTTTGGGTTTTGGCAAATAGGTAAAACCGATCTGGCCAAAGCCTATATCATTCCATCCGCAGTGGCCGGAGCCTTATTGGTGATTATTGGGCTGGGGCTATTCTTCACCAATAAGAACAGAATGACACAATTTGAAACGGCATACAAATCCGATGTTCCTGCATTTATTAATTCAGAATTACAACGTACGGAAGCTACGTTAAAGGAGTACAATAACATCGTATTCACTGTTATTCCTGTAATTATAGTGATCTGTGCGGTTGTACTTTTCTTTGTAAACGCGCCCATTTGGCGAGCCAGTATGATTACTAGTATTGCCATGTTATCGGTTATTTTACTAATTGATGGATTGGCACATGCGCGAATTGCAGAGTACGATCAACAGTTACAAAAAGCAAAACAAGAATTAAAGCCGTAAAATGCAGCATTTCAAAACATTATCGGAATACCTAAAATATTTGGAACTTCCGCCACCGGAGCATCCCCTCTTTAGCATGTACACGGCTTTGGGCGATAGTTTCTTACCCTGTCCAAAAGAGAGTTCACCGCCCATTACCAATGATTGTTATTCCATCAGCTTCAAGAAATTTGTGCAAGGCAATCTGACCTATGGCCGTACCAAGTACGACTTTAACAACGGGGCCTTGTTTTTTATAGCCCCCAGACAAGTGTTGCAATGGGATGACACCGCTGTATTTGAGCAAAAGGGATTTTCCATTAATTTTCATGAAGACTTTCTAAAAGGAACGGAGTTGGCCCATCAAATTAAGAAGTATGGATTCTTTTCCTACGCAGCCAACGAAGCCCTGCACCTTTCTCCGAAAGAGGAGAAACAAATTGAGCTGATTGTTGAGAATATAGAATTGGAGTACATGAACAATCAAGATTCCTTCAGCAAGGATATCATCGTTTCGCATCTCAGCACTTTATTGAAATATGCCCAGCGCTTTTACGAAAGACAGTTCATCAATAGAACGGAGCTTTCAAATAATTTGCTGGAGCAATTCAACCAGCAATTAGAAGAGTACTTTGACTCCGGCCAGCTAAAGGAAAACGGAATTCCAAGCATTGAAAAAATTGCAGCCCAGCTATCGGTTTCGCAACGATATCTGAGCGATACCTTGAAAAAGGAAACGGGAAAAACCAGTACGGAGCACTTACAATTATATTTGATAGACGAAGCTAAAAACATATTACTGGATCCCAACAAAACCGTATCTGAAGTAGCATACGAATTGGGCTTTGAATATCCGCCTTACTTTTCTAGGCTTTTCAAAAAGAAAGAAGGTATTAGTCCGACAGAATACAGAGATAAATATAAAATGAATTAAATTATTTGATTTTAAAAAGCCAAATTTAGAATC
>NZ_BAAHAP010000197.1:0-2937 GCF_054777495.1 Echinicola sediminis
TAAAAAGAAATACTTATAAAATTTATTTCTTAATCAAAAGCAGATTATTTAATTTAGTTTTTTAATTATAGCGGACCATCTCCTCGTAGACCTATTTCATGATGTCAATTCCACCAGAAAACAGTTTTTTTGAAAGCCTTAAAACCGAAGATTTGTCAGGAGTAGCCTATAAAAACCATCTCTTAAAAAAAAAGGCACTCAATTACTTTTCCAGTTTTGGTCATTCAACCATTCAAGATTTAAGCAAGGTCTTAAAGATCAGTATTCCCAAAATGGGACAAATCATCCAAGAATTAACCGAAAATGGTGTCGTGCAAGATTACGGCAAAGTCGACTCCTCTGTAGGCAGGCGACCTAATTTATACGGATTAAATGCCTCTTCAGCATTTTTTCTCGGAATAGAAGTCAAAAAAGAATACATCAATCTAGGTCTCACTGATTTCAATAATCAATTACTCAAATTTCTGCCCCACATATCTTATAACCTCGACAACACAGAAAAAGCACTTAATGACTTATGTAATATTATCAACCAGCAAATTGACAAATTGAATGTGCCTAAATCAAAAATTATTGGGATAGGCATCAACCTTTCAGGAAGAATTAACTACAAGACTGGCTATAGTTACAGTTATTTTAACTTTAGTGAAAATCCGCTCAGCAAGGTGTTAAGATCTAAAACAGGCTTCCCTACCTTCCTGGAAAATGACAGCCGGGTTATGGCGTTGGGATGGGAATCATGACCAATGGAAATCTGGTATACGGAAAGTCTGGTTTTTCTGGAGAAATAGGCCACATTCCTTTATTTGAAAATGAAATCATTTGTCATTGTGGTAAAAAAGGGTGTCTTGAAACTGAAGCATCAGGCAGGGCCTTAATAAGCAAATTCTACAAAAAACTACAGGAAGGGTCACAGTCTTCACTTTCTCAAAACATAACTTCAGAAAGCGATTTAAAATTAAATGACATCATTAATGCCGCTTTAAATGACGATGTACTGGCCATCGAATTGATCGACGAAATAGGCAAAAAACTAGGAAGAGGAGTTTCTGCCTTATTGCATTTATACAATCCCGAACTGGTAATCATTGGTGGCAGTCTTGCTAAAACAAGAGACTATTTATTTTTACCAATCAAAATGGCGATAAATAAATATTCACTAAGCTTGGTCAGCAATGACAGTAAAATTGTCCTATCAGAACTGGGAGAAAAAGCCGGGGTCTTAGGTGCCTGCCATCTCGTAAGAAAAAGACTGCTTCAATCTGAATAACCCTACATATAGATATTTTTTTTAAGATAATGGCTGCATTTATTAATTTTATTTTCTAATATTATATAACTTAATATTATTTTTAAATAAAATGAACAAATTATTATTTCCCTTTAAGCTTTGGAAAACGCCAAACCCAAGTGGTTTAAGAATTCCTATAACGACGTTGCACATCTTAATGATCAATGGCTTTCTTTTTGGGTTTATGACCACCCTGTCTTCCCAAACACTAATTGACTCCAGCTATGCCAATGGCCACTATAGGGATAGAATCGACTTCTTTTCTTCCCTGCCTTCCCAGACCGCTCCTATCATTTTTCTTGGCAATAGTATCACTGAAGCTGGAGATTGGACAGATGTTTTACCGGGCCTGCCAGTTGCAAACCGGGGAATATCCGGAGATATTACTTTCGGGGTTTTGGCCAGATATGACGATCTTCTAAAGACCTCTCCTGAAAAAATCTTCTTACTGATCGGAGTCAATGACCTCAAGCGAGAAATTCCTATTCCTGACATTATTGAAAACTATGAGAAAATTATTCGGTTGACCTTGGAAAACAAATACCCCACTAAGCTGTATATCCAAAGTGTTTTGCCTATTAACAGGGAACTGATACCAGAATCCTTTTCAAAAGTCACCAATGACAATATCAAAGTCCTTAACCATCGCCTGGAAAGACTAACAGAGTCCTATCCTGAAGTTTCTTACATCGATTTATGGCCTGTTTTTGCAGATGAAAAACAAAGTCTGAAAAAGAGTTTAACCAATGACGGTATCCACCTTAAACCAATAGCCTATTATCATTGGGCCCAATTTTTAAAAGGACTTGGATTACTAACCAACTAATTTCCTCCTATGAAACGATTAAAAACCCTATCCATCAGCATTCTCCTCCTATTTTTCGGGGCAAACAGTATCGCCCAAACAACAATTGAAATTGATAGCTCCTACAACAACTGGTATTATCAACAAAGGATGGAATTATACAATCAAATTCCTCCCATTAAACACAATATTGTCTTTCTTGGAAACAGTATTACCGAAAGAGGTGAGTGGCAGGAATTGCTCCCAAACTTCACAGTGGCCAATCGGGGCATTGGAGGGGATAATACCTTCGGCGTATTGGCCAGGATCGACAATATTATTGCGCTGCAACCTGACCATTTGTTCATAAGCATAGGCATCAATGACCTTGGCCGAGGTCTTCCCGTTGAGGTGATTGTTAAAAATCATATGAAAATTATCCAAAAGCTCAAAAACCGGCTGCCACAATCCAGAATTTATATACAATCCATTTTGCCACTCAATGAGGAAGTGTTGAAATATGATTACCTGAAAAACAAAGGCGATTCTATCCGAAAGCTGAACGATCAGCTTCAAGCCCTCTGCAATGACTGGAACATTACTTTCGTCGAGATTAACAAAATATTGTCTAACCCATCAGGAGAGCTCCAAAAAGAACAGACCCTGGATGGCATCCACTTAAAGCCTGAGGCTTATTTAAAATGGACCAATTACCTAAACGACAACTATTTGAATTAAGCTCCCTAGTTTTACTTTGTGAGCACATGCTAATAATTCGCTTAATGTAAGCAAAAACTGAACATGAAAACTCAATTTCTTACATTTATTAAGCATCTGATTTCCTCTTCAAAAAACTTCTCAC
>NZ_BAAHAP010000198.1:0-2895 GCF_054777495.1 Echinicola sediminis
TAACTAAAGCAGGTAAATCCTTATCGCTTGTGTCAATAAGTGAACATCACGATCAATTCGATTTCGCTATAGTCAACGCAGTTTCCATTACTGTTTGGGCATTTCCTCTAAATGATCCGATCACGGGCATGGTATTCCTGTAATGCGCACTTGAGCAAATCGGTACATGTGAGCTTCCAACCACGGTACCATGGCTTGGGTCAAAACCAACCCAACCTGCCCCAGGCAGAAATACTTCCAGCCAGCCGTGAAGTTCATGGACAGGATCATCAGATTCTATATAATAATAACCACTTACAAATTTGGCGGCAATTCCCTGGTGTCGCAAAAGCTGGATTTGCATCCATGCCAGGTCCCTACATGATCCCTTTTTGAGATTGAAGGTTTTGTCTGCAGGAAAAGGTTCCCCCTCTATTCGTGACGCCAGATTGAAATCAGCGTGGATCTGTTTGGTTAAATCACTAATAAAGTGGAGTGTTTTGTAGCCCGACTTCTCCAAAATTTGATTGCCGTATTCTATCAAAGGAATTTCAATCTGGGTTTTGACAAGGGCCCCGCAAAGCAAATCTTTCAGTTTTGGGGCATAATCAAAAGGCAGATCAAAATATCCTTGTGGGAATATGATAAAATCAAACGGGTTATTATCCGCTAATATTACTGATGATTCAGATCGGATATTTAGACTTAAATGCATTCCATCAAACCAACAGAAATGCACAAGGTTATTCTCTGCATCCCATTGTTCCGATAAACCTATTGGCTTGGGAAAAATCGTTAGGCAATCTGTATCAAGTGAATTATAGGGTGAAACACGGGGTTTGAACCTTAAATAATGAGGTTCAATGAATACCTCTTCATCAAATTCATACAGTGTTTCATGAACAATCTTTAGTTTCTTTTCCATTTTCTTTAAGGAATAGCTGTTAATTCAAATTGTGTTACATTTCTACTACTGGCCCCTGTGATGATCGTTTTTGATCCTCTTTTTTGATCTGCAGGCATTTCCATTGTCTTATTGTTTATGAGCAATTTATTTACCTATGGATCCGTAAGATTGAGCCACCATTCATTACACTTTATTCACTTAGTGTCCCCTGCATCATAGTCTATCACCTTCATTATTTATTTACCAATTATCACTTTCATTCTATGGAGCTAATTATTTCAATGACCTTTTTCATAAGGAAAATCCATATCGGACTAAGGATGAGCGTTACTGAAATGGTCGAAATCACTAATTGATAGGTATACTCGGGAATAAGCCCAGCAAAAAACGCCGTAGCTCCTAAAATAAAGCTGAACTCTCCAATCTGGGCCAAAATAGCCCCCGTATATAAACTATCCGTCCAACTTTCCCCCAGAAATCGGACAATCAAGGCATTAATGAAATTATTGGTAATAAAGGCCAATAACGCCATGATAGACACGATCAATAAATTCTCAATCAAAAAGTCTAAGTCAATCAACATCCCCACAGACACAAAAAACAAAGCCACGAAAACGATTCTAAACGCATGGAGACTGCTATGTACCCAAGTTGTTTCTTTGGCTTTGGAAACAATTACTCCCGCAACAAATGCTCCCAATGCGGAGGAAAGGCCAAAAAATGCCGTTAGAATTGAAAAGCCAAAACAAAATGCAAAAGCTAAGAAAACTTGGATTTCATGATCCTGCCTGATCTGCTCCCCAAAGGGTAGTCGTAATTCCTTTTTCTTTAAGGTCCAAAGGGTAATGGCCAGGATTAAGAATCCGCCAATAACCTGTTTTGCTATTTCCAGGGAAGACGGTGTTGCTCCGGCTAAATAATTGAGGAAAATTAACATCGGCACCAGCAATATGTCCTGTACCAACAAAATCCCAATAACATTTTGTCCTAAACCAGATGCAATCAACCCTTTGTCTTGAAGAAAATTTATAACAATAGCAGAGCTGCTCAGACTTATTACAAACCCAAAGACAACTACGTGATAAAACTCCCAGTGCAAAATATAGCCGACGCCCCAAACTGCTCCCACACTGAATATCACCTGAATCAGGGTACCCATGACAGGAATACGCCAGTTGGCAATGATTTTTGGCAGGGATATCTCCATACCAATAAAAAAAAGTAAAAGTACCAGCCCAAAAGCCCCAAGACCCGAAACAAGCGATTTGTCATTCACTAACCCTAGCCCATATGGCCCCATTAATATACCCACAAGGATGTAAGCAATCACATAAGGTTGTCCTAATAATTTAAAAATAAAGCTGGTAAGGATGATTCCTACAGAAATGACGACTAAAATGAAAATAACGGGGTCAATATGGACCACTGCCAAATCGGTTTGTATATTGGAATTCTCCATACCGGATTAACGTCATTGTTTAATTCTAAATTTGATTTTATCATCTTCTTGACCCAAAAAACGGGAATGAACGATATGGCTGGTAATTTGATTTCATACTCCCAAACGGCTAATCTGGTCACTTAGGTTATCAGATTCTCTAATTGGATATTATAACGATATAAGCATTCCCCCCTGTTTGTTCCCTTATTATCCTTTTACCATATTCTGAAAAAATATTCTGGCCTTATCAATTTATTCCAAAACGTAGAAATAAAGACAAATATTTATGAAGACTAGTAGCGCTGAAGTTCTTCAAATAGCAACTCCAATTCCGAACGGGTCTTCTTTAGTCTTTTAGATAAGCGATCAAGCATACTCTCCCTGTCTTCTTTATCGATAATAAAATCATCATCGGTAAGAAAGGGGAACATTCTTTTAAGCAAAACCTTTTGCTCTCTCCAACTTCTAACTATTTTCATATGCTTATAATCAATGTTATAGTGACCGCATTTATTTTCCCTTCGGGCTTAATTTTCTTATAAAATTACTGGCCCAGTTCAACTTCTTC
>NZ_BAAHAP010000199.1:0-2795 GCF_054777495.1 Echinicola sediminis
GTCGATGCGATATAGTTATTATTTCTCTCGTTCCTTCCCCCAATATTATATACCTCCCCGGCTTTTCCCTCATGAAATGCAAGGTCAATCCCTTTGCAGTGATCCAAAACATATAACCAATCCCGGATATTCTTTCCATCCCCATAGATAGGAATATTTTCACCCCTTAAGGCCTTTCTTATTATCGTTGGGATAAGTTTTTCATCATGCTGCTTGGGTCCGTAATTATTGGAGCAATTGGTGATCACCGTATTCAATCCGTAAGTATGGTGGTAACTTCTCACTACCATATCTGAACTGGCTTTACTTGCACTGTAGGGAGAGTTGGGTGCATAGGGTGTTGCTTCTGTAAATAATCCTGTTTCTCCTAAAGTACCGTAAACCTCGTCAGTGGAGATATGAAGAAACCTGGCATCCTGATAAGCTTCTTTGTATAAAAAAGGCTTTTCCATCCAATATTTGTAAGCTACATCCACCAGGGTAAAAGTGCCATTTACATTTGTCTCGATAAACACACCAGGGTTACTAATAGAATTGTCTACATGGGATTCTGCAGCAAAGTGAATCACCCCTTGAATATCAAATTCTCTAAAAATTTTTTCCACCAATTTTCTATCACAAATATCACCTTTCAAAAAAATATGCCGATCACTCTTTTCTACTTCTTGAAGGTTATTCATATCTCCGGCATAGGTTAAGAGATCCAAATTGACCAAGCGGACATTTTGGTGATATTCAAGAAAATACTGAACAAAATTTGAACCAATAAAGCCTGCACAGCCCGTTACTAGAATAGTTTTCATATAATTACTTTGCACTTTAAGAATTTGTTTTTTTTAATTGACCGTTTCTTTCAACAATCCATCTACTTCATTTTGGCTAAAGTTGGGAATAGTTTTCCCTCCAAAAGGACAAAAAAAAGTCAACCGGACTGTTTTATCTCATCCAGACAGGAACGTAAGGAATCACGCCAATAAGGAATGGTTAAATTAAAAGTCTTCTTAATTTTATACTTGTTTAAAACTGAATAATGGGGTCTGATTGCTGGCGTCGGGTAATTGGCTGTAAGCTGGGGACTTACATCACAATTGATGGCTTTTATTTCCATGATGGCTTTAGCAAAATCAAACCAACTACATACCCCCTCATTATTGTAATGAAATACTTCTACCCCTGCATGATTTAATTGAGGCAGGATGTCAAGTAGGGTTTGAGCCAGATCTCTTGCATAAGTAGGGCTACCGATTTGATCATCAATCACCTTCAGTTGATCCCGCTCTTTACCTAAACGAATCATGGTCTTTACAAAATTGTTTCCAAAAGAAGAATAGACCCAGCTTGTACGAATAATTATCGAATTATCTGGATTGACCCTTTTTAGCCCCTCTTCTCCGGCCAGTTTGGTTTTTCCATAAACATTTTGGGGATTGGCAACTTCCTCCTCCAAATATGGCTTGTATCCCTTTCCCTCAAAAACATAATCTGTTGACACGTGCAAGAACCTGATTCGTCTTTCTTTGGCTATTTCAGCTAAGTTGACCACTGCTTGATGATTAATAAGATCAGCAAGCTCTCCCTCTGATTCCGCCTTATCTACAGCGGTATAGGCAGAACAGTTAATGATTACCTCTATTTTATTTAAGTCCAGAAAGGCTTTAACAGCTTCCCTTTGTATAATATCCAGCTCCTCTTTATCAGTGAAGAAAAAATCATACCTATAATTTCCCGCTAAATAGTGTATTTCAGATCCCAACTGCCCCTTGGAACCAATAACCAAAACTTTAAACATACAATTTCATTTCGACTGATTAATCAGAAATATGACTCATAATTAAACTGACAGAAAGTTTCAGCAAAATCTATCCTTTGCATCTCCGTCAATTTTCGGTTCTCCTACGACCACTTCAGGTATTATTATTCTGATAAATTCTATCCCCCTTTCTTTTTTTCACCTTTCTTATTAAATATTGTCCGTATTCATTTTTCTTTAGAGGTTCTGCTAATCTTAACAGCTGCTCCCCGTTTATATAGCCCATTTCATAAGCAATTTCCTCCAGACACGCTACCTTCAAGCCCTGTCTTTTCTCAATGGTATGGATAAAATTGGAAGCCTCTAACATGGATTCATGGGTTCCGGTATCTAGCCAGGCATACCCTCTTCCCATAAATTCTACCTTAAGGTTTTCCATTTCCAGGTAAGCTTGGTTTACAGAGGTAATCTCTAATTCACCGCGATCGCTTGGCTTGATCTTTTTTGCAATGTCCACTACGGAATTGGGATAAAAATACAATCCAACCACAGCATAATTTGATTTTGGAGTTTTTGGCTTTTCTTCAATGCTTAAAACATTTCCTTCCTCATCAAACTCTGCCACTCCATATCTTTCTGGATCTTGGACATAATAACCGAAGATGGTTGCTTTTCCCTCACTGGAAACGTTATGAACCGATTGCTTTAATAATCCAGAAAAACCATGACCATAGAAGATGTTGTCTCCCAATATCAAACATACGTCATCATTTCCTATAAATTCTTCTCCAATAATAAACGCCTGCGCCAATCCATCCGGACTAGGCTGCTCCGCATAAGAAAGGCTTATCCCCAAATCCTTTCCATCCCCCAAAAGTTTCTGAAAATTAGGAAGATCATCCGGAGTGGATATGACTAATATTTCCCTAATTCCCGCGAGCATTAAAACAGACAAGGGATAATAAACCATCGGCTTATCGTATATGGCCAAAAGCTGCTTGGATGTTCCTTTTGTAATATGATAAAGCCTAGTTCCTGAACCTCC
>NZ_BAAHAP010000200.1:0-2743 GCF_054777495.1 Echinicola sediminis
GTGTGGGGTTTTTCGTATAGATTATTAAAGGAGGGAGAAGCTTATGCAATGGGCTCATAGTATCAAAAATAGAGTGAAGTTAGCCATTTTGTTAATGGTGGTATTTGTTGCAGTGTTCATTAAAAACCTGGTGGAAGAGGAAAATGTCTCTGATTTGACTTCTTCATTTACCACCATTTATGAGGACCGGCTTTTACCGGAAAGCTATATTTTTCACCTTTCAGAAAACCTGCTAAGAAAGCAGATGCTGTTGGAATCATGTGAAGGCAAGGAGGATTATCTCAAGAGCCTAGGGGAGAACCAGCTGTATAATGCCGAAATCGATTCGATTTTGATCGCTTTTGAAGCTACCCATCTGACCGGTGAGGAGGCTGTTTTTTTGACGTCATTAAGGAACAATATTGAAGATTTGTATGTGTTGGAATCGGATATTTCCAGGGATGCCGGTGATCCGGTGAATTTCACCGCCGACAAGCTGGCCTTTTATGAACTGATCACTAAGGCTTCAGGAAACCTAAACGAGTTGTCAGAAATACAATTGGCCATTGGCAAGGAGCTGAATGACCAGTCCCAGCGCATCAAAGCGGGAAGCTCTGTTTTGAGTAAATTTGAAATGGCCTTGTTGCTGATACTTGGCATATTGATCAATATCCTGATTTTTGGGGTTATTTCTACTAAGTCCAGAATGAAACAAAGGGCCCATTTGAATTAAACTCGTAGGATAATAAAGAATATGGCCTGAAAGATAATTTGTTTTTACCCACGAATCCGCCACGACCAAGTTTACACAGCCTGTCCCGTCGAATGACGGGAAATCCATCTGGCGCTAGACAGGTTTGCACGGATTTCATTTATCCAAACAGCGTGGTGTGGCTACTATTTTTGTACAAAGAGTCTATGGGAAAAATAGGATTTAGTCAGCGGAGCAGAAATTGACGAACTAACAGGGGGCAGTTTTCGTTGAAAATTGCCTCTTTTGTTTTTAACTATGACAACTAGCAGAAAAGAAAAAAAAGTGACCATAGGTCATGTTTTTAAAACGATCATTTGGCCCAGACGAAAGCACCTGTTCTTGGGTCTTTTTTTGATCATCATCAGCCGCTTGGCGGGCCTGGTACTTCCTGGTGCCAGCAAATACCTGATGGACGATGTGATCCCCAATTCCAATATGGAATTGCTCAAATGGCTGGTGATAGCTGTGGGGGCTGCCGTGACGGTACAGGCAGTGACCTCATTTGCGCTGACCCAGATCCTCAGTGTGGAAGCCCAGCATTTGATTGCCAAATTAAGGGTAAAGGTGCAGCAACATATCATCCGTCTTCCAATCCGGTTTTTTGACAATGCCAAGACAGGGGAGTTGGTATCCCGCATCATGACGGATGTGGAAGGGGTAAGGAACCTGGTCGGAACCGGTCTGGCACAGATGTTCGGAGGGATACTGACCTCTATCATTTGTCTGGGACTGTTGATTTATATCAGCCCCATGATGACCCTGTATGTCTTGGTGCCCGTGGCGGTTTTTGGATTGATTTCATTAAAGGCTTTTGGACGCATCCGACCCATTTTTCGGGAAAGAGGTAAAATCAATGCGCAGGTAACAGGCCGGTTGACCGAAACACTGGGGGGGATCCGGGTGATCAAAGGATTCAATGCCGAAAACCAGGAAATCAAAACCTTTGAAGACGGGGTGTTGAGACTGTATCTCAATATCAAATCCAGCCTTACCGCTACGAGTATGGTGACCAGTTCGGCCACCTTTTTATTGGGGCTGGCATCGGCTGGCATAATGGGCATTGGCGGCTATATGATCATGGAAGGTGAGATGACTTTTGGGGATTTTCTGGCATTTACCTTGTATTTGGGGTTTATGATTGCCCCCATAGTGCAGATGAGCAATATTGGCAGCCAGCTGACCGAAGCATTTGCCGGGCTTGACAGGACCGAGGAGATCATGAACCAGCCTTTGGAGGAGGATGAAAAGGTCCGGAACATACAGCTGCCCCATATCCATGGGGATGTTGCTTTTGACCGGGTAAGCTTTGCTTATGAAGCAGGGAAAAATGTGGTCAAGGAGGTCAGCTTTGAAGCAGGCGCCGGTACCATGACCGCTTTGGTAGGGACTTCCGGGTCGGGCAAGAGCACCATTGCCGGATTGGTGGCTTCCTTTCTAAACCCCGCTTCCGGAACGGTCAGTGTAGATGGCCAGGACCTGCAGCAGGTCAGTTTAGCCAGCTATAGAAGCCAATTAGGGGTGGTCTTGCAGGATGACTTTTTATTTGAAGGCACTATAAGGGAAAACATCCTTTTTCCTAGACCTGATGCCGGTCCGGAACAGTTGATGCAGGCGGTTTATGCGGCCCATGTGGATGAATTTACAGACAGGTTTGAAGATGGGCTGGATACCCTGATAGGGGAAAGAGGCGTGAAACTCTCCGGTGGCCAAAAGCAGCGGATCACCATTGCCCGGGCAATTTTGGCTGATCCGCGGATTCTGATTTTGGATGAAGCAACCTCCAACTTGGATACGGAAAGTGAAACCTTAATCCAGCGGAGTCTGAAAGAACTGATGAAGGGGAGGACGACTTTTGTCATCGCCCACCGACTGAGCACCATCCGGCAGGCCAACCAGATTTTGGTGGTAGAAAAGGGCGAGATCATTGAGCGGGGCAGGCATGAGGAGTTGATGGAGCAGCGTGGAAGGTATTATGATTTGTATACGTATCAGGCGAGGATATAGAAGGGA
>NZ_BAAHAP010000201.1:0-2679 GCF_054777495.1 Echinicola sediminis
ATGGTCTGGCTTTTTTTTCATAGCTTAAACTGTTAAAATTTACGATAAGGCTAATTTAGGAAGTTCCGGACAATCATGCCGGCTTCCTGCTTTAGCTGGATTCGTTCAACACAGCATATAGCTTATGACGGGTGAACGGCTGCCCGCAAGGGCTTCGCTTCATAGCGAACTTTGGTTTCAGTGGACAGGAAAGTGTTTCTAAACCACCACAAGGCATATGCAAACCGGTGCTATTTTAGGACGGCCAATGATTACACTAGAAAAAATTATAATATTTAACAGTTATGGCGGCGACATTGACCGACTTGCAAGAGGCGGACGTGACTACGAGAAAAAACTATTTGTCAATAACGACTGGTCTCTAATCGACAGTTTTTATCAAGACATTGAATTAATAAACAAAAGACTTTCGGCTCAGACATACACAAACCAAACAATTGCAAAACTCAAGGCCAACTGTGACGATGAAAGTTGGGACTGGTTTACAAATAGGATTGAATTTTACAAAGATTTTCAAAATGTTGCAGGAATATTAAAGGAAATCAAAACGCTCGTCACGAAAGACACAGACACTGTTTGGACTGGATTTGACAATGCTGATATGTTTTTAGACGAGCTAAATCAGGACATTGATAAAATTGAAAATTGCGACTGGCAGGCACTTGAAAAGGTACATGTTGAATTTTTGCCAACTTGTACTTATCACGAGCTATCAATGTCAAATGGCTGGAGCGACAAGTATCTTAAGATATCGACCGGCTTTGACAAAATATATGAACAGATGACCGAAGGAAAAACAGCCCATAACAGCGCCTTGCCAAAAGCGGGGCGTTCGTGGTGGAAGAAACTTTTCGGCTCCGAATAAACAATAATCGTAGCTTGACAGATGGTGCTTCTAAAACCCTGCCTTCGGCAAGCTGCGAACCGTTGCCAAACATTTAAAAAAGACACTTGCGACAAGTCATTAACATAATATCAGGATTCATATTTGGACTTGCACCATTGGCAGGAGCGGCAATTATTGGAATTGCCATTTATGCTTCACTTCCCAACACAACAGGAATAATAATACTTGGACTTTTAGGAGTGCTATCGATTTGGCTCGGACTGAAAATATTTAAGAGAGTACAAATTATAGGGCCTATCGAATTTATTACTGCGGTTCACGCTTTACCTGACCTTGACAACCTGGAACCGACAAAAGACAGCGCCACTAAAAGAAGAAGCCCTGAAGAAATTGTTCAACTCTTAAAAAATAATGACAACTTATTCCATGGTGGTAGCTTTCGAATTTTCGGTGATTGGTTTGGTAAACCTCATGACAACTATCACCAAATTATCTCTGCCAACTTTGAAGAAAGATTGAATAAACTGACCTTGAATTTCAAAGAAGGAGAGAAACTTGAGATTTATAACCCAAGACACATTTTTGAAGCTTCGACATTCCTGAAAATTGTTCAAGCAGACAGAATTAAGTTAACTTGGTTCTATTACGGTAACACAATGACCACAGAGAACCGGTACTTTCTAGACTACAAATTGATAGATAAAAAAATTATGACTGAAACAAATGTTGATTGGTACAAACCAATTTTTGACGTATCACTTGGAGCCCCTGTATTAATGATTTACGGATAGAAAAAGAAAAAAACGTTTGGCAACAACAAATATACATAATGCGAGGCTATGTGCTAAATTTGATGTTTAAAGCATTTAATAAACTGTGTGGTGGTTTGATAGTGAAGAGCCATGAAACACGCACTACGCATGTTTGAACCGTTGTGCAACATTTAAAAGAACCACAGGTATTCTTGAAATCGACTTAGATGAAATATGAAAATAATTGGCAAGACAAGTCTTTAGAAAATCTAGAAAAGGACTATTGGGACGAACCAAGACAAGAAAGTCATTTAGTCAAGACTTGTCACCAACTCAGAAAAAAGAAACTAAAAGATTTTGAAATCGAAGACTTGCGGATAATGATAGGTCAAAATATCGGACTAAAGTTTTTGATTCCTCTCGCTCTCGAGAAATTGAGACAGGACATACTTGCCGAAGGAGATTATTATGAAGGTGACCTACTAAAAGCTGTTTTGACTAGTGAAATAGAATTTTGGAATCTTGAGCCTAAGCTGACTAAAGAATTTGAAACAATAATCTTGGACAATAAGGAATTACTAAATGAACAAGAACCTGACTTACTTAAATCCTACGCCCAATGGAAAAAGAATTAATTGGAAAATGGATTTTTAAGGATAATAAGGTTATCGCTGATTCAAATTGTGAATTGATCGAGTCAATAATTAAATACGACTTAACCGAAATAGAAATTAGTGAAGATGGGTGGACAAAACGCTATCAACATACAAATGGGAGTATTTGGGAATTGACTTATCCTGAAAGTCATTTACAAGGTGGCGGCCCTCCAAAACTGACTAGAATAAAAGAATAAAAAACGAAAGCACAAATAATGGGAGCGTCAATTTTTCGAGTTTGCTGACCCGGGAGTTAGTCTTGTTCCACTTTGCCAATAACGCCGTCCATAATCAGCCACGAGGTGCGCGATGAATGCGACTGCAGCCCAGACAAAATCTCTTGAGTGGCTTAATCGCCTGCGTGCGAATCCGAAAATTCCATTGATTGTTGCCGGTTCCGCGGCAGTGGCGGTCATGGTCGCAC
>NZ_BAAHAP010000202.1:0-2584 GCF_054777495.1 Echinicola sediminis
TTTTTTCAGTTAGCGTTATAATGGCGTTTAAAGTTATCGTTTTTTTCTCATTGATTCACCTTTGAGCTCGATTCTGTGGGCAGTGTGCACCAGTCTGTCCAGTATGGCATCGGCTATTGTACTGTCCCCTATGGTTTCGAACCATTTTGTGACGGGCAGCTGGGAGACCACTATCGTAGAAGCCCTTCCGTGCCGGTCCTCAATAATCTCCAGTAGGGCCATTCTTGCCATTTCATCCAGTTGCTGGATACCAAAGTCATCAAGGATCAGCAGTTCCTGCTTTTCTATTCTGGCAATCTCTTTCATGTATGAACCGTCAGCCTTGAGCATTTTGAGTTTCGGGAACAGCTTGGAGGTGTTGTAGTACAGTGTCCTGAACCCGTTCATGCATGCCTGGTTGCCGAGTGCCGAAGCAATGAAGCTTTTGCCGGATCCTGTTGCCCCGGTGACAAGGATATTCTCTTTCCTTTTTATGAAGGACATATCGGCAAGCCTGAGCAGCTGCATTTTGTCAAGGCCTCTTTGTGTGGAGAAGTCGAGTTCCTCGACAGTGGCACTGTACCGGAACTTTGCGGTCCGGAACAGCCTGTTTATTTTCCTGTTTTCCCTTTCTTCCCATTCTGCCTGAAGAAGGTGGTTTATAAGTTCTTCGGGCTGAAGCCCATGGTGTTTGTTGCTGTCCAGTATCGTTTTGTATGCCTCCATCATGCCGTGGAGCTTCATTCTGGACATCTGGTTTAAAGCTATGCTCTGTGTCATATTGGTAACCGGTTTTATGGTAAATAGTTATTTGAAGCTTTCCGCTCCCCTGATGTTTTCGTGTTCGACTGTTTGACTGGGGTGGTTTTCAGGTTCAAGGGGGATCCTGTCCAGTCCGCTCCTGAGGATCCGTTCAATGACCGAATAGTTAAAGGTATTGTAATGGGTGGCCCGTCTGACAGCTCCGACAAGCCTCTCCCTGCCTGCTTTTTTATCGTACCCCAAAATCCCAAGACAGCTTTTGTAGGCCTGTTCGGGATAAGGGTAGCTTTCAAGAATGACCTGTATGTAATCCTGTACTTCGGGATGTATCCCTTTTGCCCATTTTAGAAAGAAGGCGGGATTCCACTCACTGACAAACCTGTGTGCGGATGGCATATGCTCCTCAACAGTGGTATAGCCATGGAACTTCCTGCTCCTCCTATGGAAGGCAATCCTTTCCCTGTTGTGGAAAACGGAGACGTAGCTGTCCGAGGAGACGACCTTGACTTTTTTGCCGATGTACCTATAGGGCACCGAGTAGTAATGTTTTTCAGGGTTCATGCATATATGCGCCGTTTTGGTTACCGTTGCATGCCTGTACTCTTTGAGCTCATATCTTTCTGAAGGCAGGCTGGCCAATGCCCTTTTCTCTTCCCTGTCAAAAAGCTCCTGCCTTGATCCGGGCCTTTTCTGGAAAGGTGTATTGTTGTGGATATTGAGATAGTGCCGTATATCCGCATTCAGCGTATTGATGTTGTGGTACACTTTGTTTCTGATCGGAGCATAGATCCTGCTGTATACGATGCTGACGGTCTTTTCCACCAGAGCCTTGTCCTGGGGCTTCCTGCTCCTTGCGGGGAATACTGTACATCCGTAGTGGTTGGCAAAGTCAAGAAAGTCGGGGTTGACCGTAGGCTCATACCTGTCAGGTTTGGTGACCGCACTTTTGAGGTTGTCGGGTACCAGGGCCATGGGAACCCCGCCAAAATAATGCAGGGCGTTTTCTGTGGCAGCGATGAAGTCCTCTTTTTTCTGGGAGTGGACGGCTTCCACATAGCTTTGCTGGCTGAATCCCAGCGTGGCGACATACACCTCCATATCGGTGATCTCACCGGTCACCGGATCTACAAGGGAAAGCCTGTCCCCCGTAAAGTCAATGAACAGTTTATCCCCAGGGGAATGTTCGATCCTCATGCTGGCAGAAAGCCCTATCCGCCATTGTCTGAAGTTTTCACAGAACTGGGAATAACTGTACCCGTCCGGGTGTTTTTCCCTGTATTCCCCCCACAGTACCCACCTGTTCACACCGGTCCTTTTGAGTTCGGATTCCATATAGGGGAAAAAGGACAGAAGATCCTGTTGCCTCTGTTCCGATTTTTGGTCCGGATCCGCAAGCAGGGCATCGAGTTCCTCATCACTCTTTCCGAGAAGCTCCCCATAGGACAGGCCTTTGGAATCGATCAACTGAAGGTACTTCTTGACCGTGTTACGGGCTATGCCCAGGGTTTTGGAGATGGTCTGCAGTGCCATTCCGTTGTCACGGTGGCGAATTATCTGTTTGAGATTACTCATAGCTATCGTTTTTCCTGCCATACTTTACGGTTGGTTTTACATCTACCGCAAAGCAAACGATAACTGAAAAATTAGCAGTGGTCAATAATGCCGCTCTGACAATGCTGACCACTTACGGAGGTGGTCAACATGGACGGATTGACAGTGGTCAATATCACCGGAATTTTACCCTCCGACCAACATTACCACCCTAAAACGGCGTGGTCAACATCATCGGAAAAAAGTGGTCAACATCACCGGAACAGGTGGTCAAGATGGATCGGAATATACA
>NZ_BAAHAP010000203.1:0-2568 GCF_054777495.1 Echinicola sediminis
GATGCCTCCTATAATCGGTCAGATTTAAGTAGATGATCAGTCATGATGCTTGTATTATAATCGACAAATTGATTAGATATAAAAATCATCTTATCGATCACTTGTATGATCGTAGGAGGCGCCATCATTTATCAATTTAAAAAGGACGGACCATCCGAAAAAAATGTCCGTCCTTTTATTCTCTCTTAGAATGAAATATCCAATGATTTAAGTTTGCTATATAGCGTTTTGCGGTGGATGTTGAGCACCTGAGCAGCCTTTGTTTTATTGAACTTTACATCTTGCAGTACTTCTTTGATTTTTTTTGTCTCGGCCAGATGTGCGGTGGTTTTCAAATCCGTTTTGGAACTTTTATCAAAATATTTCAAGTTTCTTTCCTGATAAATTTTCTCCTGTTGTGGTAATATGGATGATGGGGAATTCCTTTTTATACGATCGGGCAATACCTCAACTTGAATAATATTATTAGAATTTACGAAAAGACATGACCTTCTTACCGTATTTTTTAGCTCTCTGATATTTCCAGGCCAAGCGTATTGCATTAAAAGCATCATCGCCTCCTCAGAAAATTTGGGCACCTTACTAAGTCCCAGTTCAATGGCCGTTTTTTGCAAAAAGAAGTCTATAAATCGGTCAATATCCTCTGCCCTCTCCTTCAGGGAGGGAACTCTTATTATAAATTCGCTTAACCTATAATAAAGATCTTCACGAAAATTAGAAGATTGCGATTTTGAAAATAAATCCTCATTAGTGGCCACAATAAAACGAACATCAATGGGGATTTCATCTGCTCCACCAATTTTGCGGATCTTTCTTTCTTGAAGAACCCTCAACAGTGCCATTTGGACTTCACCGGAAAGGTTACCGATTTCATCAAGGAAAACGGTCCCCCCTTGAGCCATTTCAAAAATACCCTTTTTTCGGTTTAAAGCTCCGGTAAACGCTCCTTTTTCATGCCCAAACAGTTCACTTCCTGCCAGTTCCTTTGATAGGCATCCGCAGTCTATTGCTATAAATGGTTTTTCGTTTCTTAGGCTATGGTGGTGGATCAATCTAGCGTAGGATTCTTTTCCCGTTCCTGTCTCTCCTTCTATAATCACTGAATAATTAGTTGGTCCAACCTTCTCCACTTTATACTGGATATCCATTGCTTTTGGGCTTTTCCCTGCTAAATAATCAGGAAGATCTACACTCCTGGGGCCTTTACTCACTTTTTCATAACAAATAGTTGAGTCCCTTGCTAAGTCTGCACAGCTGTTTTTAAGCGCTTCTATCAATTCATCTGGATTTACAGGTTTGGACAGATAATTACAGGCACCCCGTCTGATCATTTCAACTACATTCTTTACATTTACATCCTTGGATATGAAAATCACTTTTGATAATGGACTCAGGATGCTGACCTTGCTAAAAAATTCTCTGCCCTCCATTTGAGGCATCCTGTAATCACAAATTATGAAATCATAAAATTGATTTTTAATCATTGCCAAGGCATCTGAGGGTTGCGTACTGGTGTCCACCTGATAATCTTTTTCTGACAAAAACCGCTGTAAAAGGTTACAGAATGAAATTTGATGATCTACTACAATAATACTTTCCATGGTCAAGCCTTTTTAGAAGTTATTTATTACATCACCCTTGATGCATGAAATTGCGGTGGATCCCATCTTTCTTTTATCCGCCACCATTCAAGAGTCTTACTAACGAAATTTATTTATACTCCTTAAAAAACTCCTTACAGGATTTACCTTAAAAATTGTATCATTTATATTAAAAATGAGAATTCAATGTTACATATTGTATTAAAAATGTAACAGTATCTGAATACTTGTGATCTTTTTGACGGCTTTCTTGAAAATAAAATGTGAAATTTGATTTTATTTTACGATTTGTCATTAGCCCACTCATCCCATAAAACCATTCCGTGAAAGAAGGTTTTGGTACAGTTTTGTTTTACTTGCTGGTAATATAGAAAACTCCATTCCTGCTTTCGGGTATTTATTACTAAATCTATCTTTTTTATCACTACTGTATGAGAACAATTTTTTTCTTCATCGTTTCAGATAAAAAGATAGTATAAAACAAGTCGCTTTCTACTCGTGGACTTTTCGATACAGATGGTATAACAATTGATTTTTATTTGAAAAAATTAGTCACAATCTAAACCACATTACCATGAGAAATGAAATGAATCATTTGATCTTATCGGGAAGTTCCATTAAAGGGACCAAAGTAAAAAACCTTTCCGATGAAACAATTGGAAAAATTAAAGACCTGATGATAGATACCAGCTCAGGAGACATTGCCTATGCGGTACTTGAAGTTGATACGGGTTTTTTGAATTTGGGAAGCAAATATTTCGCTATCCCTTGGCAGGCTCTTTCTTTGGATAATCATCAAGAAGAGGTAATTCTATTGGATGTAAATAAGAAAAAACTCGAAGAATCACCTGGTTTTGATAAAGACAAATGGCCATCCGGGCCTCAATTTGACTTTATCAGTCAGGTGCATTCCTATTATGGATACAAGAGGGACACTGGTGTCTATTAATAATTGATTCCCTTTCAC
>NZ_BAAHAP010000204.1:0-2567 GCF_054777495.1 Echinicola sediminis
GGATGCCACCTTATAACGGGAAGGAATAAAGGTCAAGGGTGCTGACGCCAGGAAGCATTCACTTGCCCTTGACCTTATTCCTGACCGGAATACCTTTGCATCAAGGTGGAGTGGATAGCCATGAAACCATCATCTGAAATAACATATGATCTTCCTTCTCCTATCCTAGTTTAACTGCTATAGTAGACAATTTGCATGGATCGGCAACGTCACATTTCCAACCCTAATGGCCACCATTTCCTTCCATCAAAAGGCTGCGAGTCCCGAGCACCTTTCCGCTGACTTGGGAGGCTGAAAAGAGGGTTTTGTATACAAAACTACATCTTGCTGTATCCAGTGGATATTACCTTTTAATCTAAATCAAAAAACTATAGAATCTATCGATAACTTAACTATAACAACTACATCATAAACTTAAGAAACATCCAAAGATAGACTTATAATAGAGCTATTTACTCTTCAATATTTCGAGGAATAACATTAATCCATGTATTTTCCTAATCAACAGAATAGCAACTTTTATTAAAACCTCGTTATATGGCAAATACTTTTAACTAAATGGATGACATAACACATCATTAATTTAATCCTTAGTCTAATATTTCCAAAATTGGTTCGCCACTTGCTCCATTAGGAATTCTTATATTTAACAGCATGGACAATGTAGGTGCTATATCAGTAATCGTACAATACCTAGTGCTACTTCCTGCCCTCACATTCCATCCATAGAATAAAATAGGAACATGGGTATCATATTTATATCCAGTACCGTGGGTGGTTCCTCTAGAAGAGTTGACCAGCCAAGCAGGTTCTAAAATCAATAGCACATCACCTGAGGCTTTGTGGTTGAAGCCCATTTGAAGTAAGTGCGCTCTGCCTTGTGTGTATTCGCGGCTCATCATGTCAGAAGCAGTATATATTTCTTTGACACCATCAAATTGCATCATAAAATCAGCTACTTCCCTTTGTACCTTTGTCAATTCAAGTCCATTTTCCTTTATTAATTTTCTATTGAGAAAGACCTGCCCATTTGAGAAATTTAGTACCCATTTCCCCTCTCCATAATTCTGATTCATAAAACCCTTCAATTGGGTAATAACAAATTTTGAATTTAAGCTTCCCGCTGGGATTTGTACACTTTTCATATAATTCACAACATCTGCTACTGCATGGTCGGCAGTCAGAAAAACTAAATACCCATCTTTACCAAATTCCTTGTCAAGGTAATCAAAGAACTTCCCTAGGCCCTTATCTAATCGAAGATAGGTATCTTCAAGCTCTATTGAAGTTGGTCCAAACCTATGCCCCACATAATCTGTAGAAGAGAAACTAACGGCTAAAAAGTCCGTTTCATCACCTTTTCCAAGGTCCTCGCCTTCAAGGGCAGCATATGCCAGATCCAAGGTAAGGTCATTTCCAAAAGGAGTAGAAGATATTAAGCCAAGACCGCCGTTGTTCTCTTGAAGGTCTTTTAGGTCATACGGAAAGTCTGTGGTTTCCCTTCCAATAAAAGGTGCTTCAAAGTCATTGTCATCCTCAATGCTCTGGGTATATGTTTTGACATTATAAAGTGGTTCCCAGTCCTTTGAAAGGTATTTTTGAGGATAATTTTTCTTATTGAATTTTTGAACCCAGTCAGGAAGCTCTTCGCCATAATAGGTAGAGGTCATAAATTCACCACTTTTACCATCATACCAATAAGCATCTCCTAAATGGCCTGCAGGCAAGGCCGCTCCACGGTCTTTGAGGGCAATGCCTACTACTTTAGAACGGCGATTAGTGGATAAGCGAAGTTCATCTGTAATAGTGGTAGTAAGAAGATTCCTTGGAGAAATCTCTCCCTTTTGTGGTGTTCCGCCTATTCCAGTAACAGTACTGTCGCTCGCACAATATATGCTTTTATCCAGTTCTCTCACATACCAATTATTCGCTATAATCCCATGAGTTGCGGGGGTAGTACCTGTATATACTGACGAATGCCCAGGCCCTGTATACGTGGGGATATAATTATAATGAGCATTTTTCATTACAAACCCCTTATCCATCAATCGCTTAAACCCTCCTTCTGTATATCTTTGGTTAAATTTGTGAAGGTACTCATATTTCATTTGGTCAACCACAATCCCTACTACCAACTTTGGTTTTTTCATATTTTGGGCAAACCCAAAATAGATATGACTAAAAAGGATAAATATTACACAAAGTAGTTTTTTCATTTGATTATTAATATTTGCTGGCGCAGTCATTTAGTAAAGGTTTTGTTTTAAAATTCCTTTGAACATTACCAACCAACAGATTATAACAGCTCTTTTATTTTCTTATATTTCCACCTGAAATCAAAGGAGTTAAGGCCTTTGCTGCCCTAATAGGAAAATCAGATTCAAGAATATCTGCTCCATCCTCAATAACTTTTCTATAGGCTATGTTCCGCTCATTTTCTAGATCCAATTTATCATAACTTGAAGCTGCTGATACCATCACCATGACTCCTCTATCATGTAGTTTTTTGTACAACAATTTATTTTCCGGCTTGCTCAGTGGACCGACATATGCCATAAGCTGCGACC
>NZ_BAAHAP010000205.1:0-2534 GCF_054777495.1 Echinicola sediminis
ATGGTTATTTCGGTCTGACCATGCCAGTGATTTCGGTCAAACCGTGCCACTAAGAAAGATCATTTAAAGAAGGTCATTTTTTATTCATTTTTCAAGATTCCCTTTCTCAAAGATTCTCCCTTGAGGTCTATTCTATGGGAAGAGTTTACGAGTCTGTCCAAGATGGCATCTGCGATGGTTCCTTCTCCTATGATATCGTACCAGGTTGATACCGGCAACTGGGAGGATACAAGGGTTGATTTTTCTGTAAACCGGTCATCAATGATGTCCAAAACGATTTCCCTTGCCGTCGCATCAAAAGCCTGTAGCCCAAAGTCATCGAGGATGAGCAGCTCTGTATTCTGGAGTTTCCTCAGTTCCCTGAGGTAGGTTCCGTCGGCTTTGGAGAGCTTGAGTTTTGACAGCAGCCTTGAGGTGCTGCTGTATACTGTTCTGTGCCCCATCAGGCATGCCTGATTTCCCAGGGCCTGTACCAGATAGCTTTTCCCGACCCCCGAAGGTCCGGTAATGATGATGTTTTCTTTTTTGTCCACGAAGCCAAGCCCTGCAAGCCTTGAGAACATATTCTTGTCAAGGTTCCTGTTATGGCTGTAATCAATATCGGCAACGGATGCTTTCTGTTTGAAGGCGGCCTTTTTTATCAACCTGGCCATTTTCTTGTGCTGCCGGTCTTCCCATTCGTGGTCTGCCAGCAGGGCGATGTATTCATCGGCGGTAAAGTCGGCGAACCTGTTGCTGCCGATGTGCTGGTGGTGGAGATCCGCCATGGCGCTGAGCCTCATCTGTCTGAGTTTTTCTACTGTCTGGTTACTGTTCATCATTGTTCTGTTTATTGGTAAGTGGATGCACCCCGGATGTTTTCGTGGTCGGGAATATGGGATTCCTTTTTGTCCATCTCTTCCGGGGTGACCTTGTCCAGATTATTTTCGAGTATGTTTTTGATCCTGCGGTAGGATATTGCCTTGGCGTATATGGCCCTGCCACATGCGGAGTCCAATCTTTCCCTGCCGTAAAGCTTGGCAAGCTTTATGATGCCCTGTGCCCTTTTGTAGGCCGTTTCCGGGTAGTCCGATCCGATAAAAAGTTCACTGATACATGTGGCCACATTGGCCCCCAGGGGAGCTGCCAGCTTCCTGAAGTAGTCAGGGCTCCAGTCAAGGTATTTTTTGTGTGTACTGCTGAGGTGTTCCCTGTTGGTGTTATAGCAGCCCTTTGACGGGTTCCTTTTGTGAAGGGCTATCCTTTCATGGTAATGGTAGACTTCCACGATGTCCCTTGTATAATGGATCTGGGTGGACTTTCCGATATACCTGTAAGGGACGCTGTAATAACTTTTGTCCGGGGAGAAGTAAACGTATCCTATTTTCTGGACCTTTGCCCTTGTATAGTCCCTGAGCTGGTATATACCTGTGGGAAGGGTTTTGAGGCATTCCCTTTCCATGGACTGGAAAAGCTCCCTTCTGCTGGCTTCCTTTCTCTGGAAAAGCATGTTGTTGTAGTTTTCCAACAGTCTTCTTATCTCCCTGTTCAGGTCATCGATCGAAAAAAAGGTCATCTCCCGAAGGGGATAGTATATACGCTGGTAACTGAGCTGTACAGCATTTTCCACCAGTGCCTTGTCCTGTGGGCTGTATGCCCTGGTGGGATTGATGACGCAGTCATAGTGCCTGGCAAAATCCTTAAGGGAGCGGTTGATCTCAGGTTCATATTTACTGGCCCTGGTGACCGCTGATTTTAGGTTGTCCGATACCACGGCCTTGGGAACGCCTTCATAAAACCACATCATGTTGTTCATGCAGTGGACAAGGTCCTCACGTTTCTGGCTCCAACATGCCTCTACATAGGTATACAGGCTGAAGGGAAGCACGGCCACAAAGACTTCTGCCTTTTTGACTTCACCTGTATCACGGTCCACGACCTCCATCCTTGTCCCCGCAAAATCGATGAACACCTCGTGGCCGGGAAGGTGCTCAAGCTTCATGGAGCCCTCTGCATTGGGATATTTTCTATGGTAATGCTCCATGAACTGCGTATAGCTGTAGGGACTGTCCACCAGCTGCCTGTACTCCTGGTAATGGTGCAAAAAGGTAAACCCTGGATGGTTTCTAGCTGCTTTTCCCCGTTCAAAATAACGCATCAGGGCATCAAACCTGTCATTCTTTATGGTGGTGCGGGAAGGGAACAGCTCCCTTAATTTAGTGTTGGTAAGGGACAGGATCTCATCCACTTCGTATTCCGAGGCTGCAAGCCAGGAGATGTACTGGTTGACCGTATTGCGGGAAATCCCCAGCACCGCACCTATCTTCCGGTTGCTTAGTCCGTCCCTGTGTAAACTGAAAATCTGCTTTATATCCATGGGATCAAGTACGTTGGCCATATCGCTCTTTTTTTTAGGCGATATAGCAGGTTAAACTTGATCTTTCAAAGGTGGCACGGTTCGAACCGAAATCCGAACTGGAAATGGCACGGTTTAAACCGAAAGGCCTGGCACAGTTTGACCGAAAAGGGTGGCACAATTCAAACCGTTATATCCA
>NZ_BAAHAP010000206.1:0-2437 GCF_054777495.1 Echinicola sediminis
TGGACTTATTGATGAAGCAGAACTTTTGAACCATACGGAAAAGTTAGGCTTCGTAAATGTGGTTGATGCTTTTCAGAATGTAAACGGTGGACAAATCCCAAACTTGTTCTACGAAAAAGACTATTCAAATGGAAATAAGAGAATAGTTATCACAGACGACTTACTTAAACTTAAAGAAAGCTTTCACTTTCAAAATTTTGAAAACGTAACCGAAGCAAGGTGGAAATTAGTAGAAACAGCTTGGAATCTTAAAATAAATCCCAATCTACTTGAGGTAAAATATGATGAAGATGCTTCTCTTTTCTTCCTCGAGAACGACCTAATGAAAAGAATTGATATTACTTCAGTTAGGGATTCTCTAAATGGTTATCAAAAAGGAAAATGCTTCTATAGCTCCCTGGATATTTCAATTATCCAAGGTAGTTCAGACATTTGTCATGTTGACCATTTTCTTCCTCATGTTAATAAGCCGTTACATGCTGAATATGGAGCAAATATCAATGGTGTTTGGAATTTGGTCCTGGCACATTCATCAATGAACAGTACAAAGGAAAAGGGTGCAAAAGTTCCAAATAAAAAATACCTGGAAAGGTTATTTAATAGGAACGAATTTTATATTAACAGTAAGCATCCACTGGCCGAGACTATTATTAACCAGACAGGCAAAACAAAAGAGTTAAGAAGAGCTTTTTTGGAAAAGCAATATAATCTAGCACTCGAAAATTCTATCGTAACTTGGACACCTAGTGAAGAACTTGAAGGAACATTTTAATGAGCGTATTTTCTAAAATAACAGAAGACCAAAAGATTTACTCAGGTGATTTCTTTTTTATGATATATGACAGATATCCAGTTTCACCTGGTCATATTTTGATTATTTCAAATGAAGAAAAATTGGACTATTTCTCTCTGAACAAAAAAGAACAGCGTGAATTAACCTCACTTATTGAAGTAGCAAAAGAAATCATTGAAAAAGAAAGAAAACCTAATGGATATAATATTGGAATGAATTGCGGAGAAGCAGCTGGACAAACGGTAATGCATTTTCACTGTCATGTAATTCCAAGATATGAGGGAGATATGGAAAACCCCAGAGGTGGGGTCAGGCATTGTATCAAAGGAAAAGGAGATTATTGAAAATTAAAATATCAATAACTTGAATAAACATAAACAACTGTTCTACAGCACAGAGTACTGAACTAACTGATAAAGAGCATGTGCTTCTGAAGTCAATTACAGATAAAATGGCTTAATCAATTTTAAAACCGACCAACTTTGTGTCAAAAGAGGATTTAAACTTTCAAATTTCTTAAATTAAGAAAGCTAAGAAATTGCGATAAGTTGTTTAGACCCTATTCAATAAATTATGGAAGCCCTTCTACTGGAGGGCTTTTTTTTTGTGGGGTGATGGTGAAAAATACCCCAGATGGGGTATTTTATACAAAAAAAGAAAAAGGTACTTTTAAGCCTTAAAATATTTTGATTAGATGAAGCTCTCCATTCAGATAAAAACATATATGCCAATACAATTTTCCAGAGGGACTAAATTTCTAATTGTAAAATTATGACGGAAGTTGAACTTGCTGAAAATCTAGCACTACATGAAAATGCATATTTTTTCACCAAAATTAAGGAAGGACTTTTATCTAATTCATTAATCCAGACAACTTTTAAGGAGGTTTCCTCTGAAAAGGTTGGGAATTTTTTATTGCGAGTAGTCAAAAAAGAATCTAGGGTAAACGAAATAGATATAGAATATTCAATATGTGTATTTAAATATCATAATAAACCAACTTTCATTGTAAATGAAGTTAAAGGCTGGGAAGAAATAAAATTAGCTTATATAGTAATAATTGATTTTGGAAGACATTTAGTTATTTCCAAAAGAAATGTATCAGGTATTGATGAATTAAATCAAAAAATACTTCCTTTAGATTATAAAACTATATCCTCAGTGTTTATTGATGATACTACTGCATTTGAGAAATTTTCTATGAATAATATGAATATTTCAGATAATGTAGTCAGAAGTACAAGTATTGAAGCAATTAATTTAAAAGAAAGTATATCCACATTAGGGCTACAAAGTTATATCTTAAATAATTTAAGATTAAATAATCAAGAGAATAAAATATCACTGTCTTTGGGATCTTCAAGGATTAATAAATTTGGAAAAAAAAATAACCTTGATTTTTTTATAAGATGGTCAGCATCTATGGTTTCCAAAATCGAAAAATTTGTTCCTTCGGATAATTTTCTAAACTCTTCTGCGACTCCGTTAGATTTTCAAAAAGAACAAAATGATTTAAAGCCAATAGCCATTTTATTGCTTCTAACTAAGTTAAATTCAGAATAAGAAACTAATAGAATTGATTCTGTAAAGTTTGTTATAGGGGATTTAGAGATAGATATAGATATATTAAAGATTCTTAATAAA
>NZ_BAAHAP010000207.1:0-2402 GCF_054777495.1 Echinicola sediminis
GTTGACCAAAGCAGAACTGATATCCCTTTTGGAGAAAAGGGAACAGGAATCGGTACGCCGACTGGTGACTTTTGTATATGCCTTGGGAAGTTTGTACTTAAAACCAACCTAACATAGATTAGAATCACAATACCCTAATCCGAAAAAACAAATTCATCTCCCAAAAACCGCTTAATTTTTTATCCAGGGTCCATAGTTTTAGGTCATGCGCCACAGTAGCATGAATGATAATGGCATCAACTAGCCCGATACCTTTGCCAACCAAATTTTCCTTTTGGGAGTAAGCTCCCGCTTCAAAAACAGCATTGGGCCTGTCCAGCTTGGGAAGACTCTCATAATATCCCCGTATTATTTCAACTTCTCTTTTTCCTTTTGCACCTTGAAGTAATTCCGCAAAGATGATCTATAAGGTATAAACTGAAGCTTTTTCCAACAATTGCTGACAAGGAGAGAAATAGTCAGGATTAGCTTTAAAATATTCAATCCAAACGGATGTGTCTAAAACAACCCCTTTCATGTATTGTTCTTTTTCCTGATTTCCTTGGCAGAATATTTAAACTCCAAAGGTTCCTCCACTACCGATTGGCTTAGTTCCTTTAACTTTTTCATGGCCAAGTATTCCTTCAACGCCATTTTTAAAGCATCAGTCACGGTAGTGGCCTTAGAGTACTTAACCACTTCGCTTATCAATTCATCAGGTATTATGGCAGTAACTTTCATGACTTTTTCATTTAAAATACGATAATCCATCGTATAATCCTAAAAAGTAAAAATCTCACAACCATATTAACCACGGAGGACACGGTGGTAGCACTGAGACTCCAAATCCTGCTATTCCAAAACTCACCCTGTGAGCTCTGTGCAAACTCTGAGACCTTTGTGGTAAAAAACTCAAAACCAAAATTACCACGGAGGACAAGGTGGTAGCACTAAGACTCCAAATCCTTTTATTCCAAAACTTAGCTTGTGAACTTTGTGTAAGCTCTGCGAACTTTGTGGTTAAACCCTCCTCTGTCTCCTCTGTGCAAATTCAGAGACCTTTGTGGTAAAAAAAGAAATACTAATTCGTGAAATTTGTGGACTTCTTCACCCCAAGGCTTTCCTTTTCTCCCTGCTCCAACACCAAGGCCGCTCCATAAGCAGAGCCCAAAGGGAAATCAGAAAATTCCAGCTCATAGCCAGGCAGGTGATGCTGCAATAGATCCATAAACACCTCATTATGGACAAAGCCCCCATCGATAAACACTTTATGGATAGCAGAACTACCCTGAGCCGATTTCAATGAAGCCACCTGCAACAAGGTCAATCCCCAGATCATATGGTGGTAGGCCTCCTCATAGCTGTCATACTCCTCCGGCTTCCATTCATTGCCCTCAAAAAGTGACTTGACCAACGGGGTTTCGGCGATGTGTTTTGGATAAAAACTGCATTTCACCTTACCCTCCTTGATCCGGCTTGCAATGGCTTCATTTACTGGAATCGTCTTGTAATATTTTTCAGGCTTATCGAAATGCTTGTTGATTCGGTCAATCTGGTAATTGAATTCATAGCCCATGAAAAACCGCGAAGCCTTCACAGGATGACCGTCTATGCTCAGGAAATTCAGGCTGTCATTGTCCAAGTCCTCCTTGGTCAATGGATCCTGGGTAAACGGATTCAACGAGATGCTCCAGGTACCTGTAGAAATCAGCAAGAAGGGTTCTTTGATCCGCACCAGATAGGACGCCAGGGCGGAAGAACTGTCATGGATCCCCACTCCAATACTCACTTCACGGCCACAAAGCTCGGCTTGGAAAGTCTTTCCTGTAGGAACAATTTCAGGCAGTACGCGATCTATGCCCTCCTTTTTAACCCAATTGTGATAGGCTCCCCTTTCGAAGTCCCAAAGTCGGGTATGACATCCTATGGAAGTCGGTTCGCTGACGGCCTTGCCCGTAAAAAGATAACTTAGGTACTGGGGAAAATGCAGGGAATATTTGATCTTTTTAAACAACTCTGGCTGGGTCTTTTTCAACCAGTAAAGCTGCAAGCCTGAATTGAGCATGCCCAAGGAAGGTGATGCCGTCTCCAGGTTATTGGCTTCTTCAGGATAGGAGCGGTAAAACTCCCCGATAATTTCTTCAGGAATTTCCTTCAGGTAATTGTAAAGCGGTGTCAAAGGCTTACCGTCCTCTCCAACATGCACAAAGGAGGCGCCGTAGGTAGAAAAATTCACCCCTTTAAGTTCATACTCCGGAGACTTGCAGATCTTATCTACCGAAGATTTGATCCATTCGGTCAGTGCTGCCAGATCATCGCATTCAAAACCGTCCTCATCTTCTGTAAGCGGAATCTTATTGTATTCCTGCTTGATCTCATTCATTTGTTCATCAAACAAGAAGAACTTCTTATTGGTCTTTCCT
>NZ_BAAHAP010000208.1:0-2388 GCF_054777495.1 Echinicola sediminis
GTGGCTCAAATATGTCATGGACAACATCATGGACACCAACCACAGGGATATCAGAAAACTCTACCCACGAAACTACAAAAAGCAAATCCTCAAATTATAAAGACGGGATTGGTAGGGGGGATACTAAAATACAATTCCTGGAATAAATTTATCGGACAAGGGGAGTTTAGCATCATCGAACTTAATGGGGCCTTAAGTGAACCTACACACATGTACGACCCTTCACACAGTTATTTTTTTGCGGTAAGGGAACTCTATAAACACCACAAAAGAATGTTAGATATCGCCATTTACAATTACCGAAACAACAAATCAGCACATTTAGTGTCTACCAAGGCGTAGAACAGTTCGGGTTCGCCTTTTCGGATCAACAGTATAGAAATACGTCAACACATATTGATTTTGAACAAGCAAACATTCCAACGCTAAACAATAACTCTCCACCTGACTATATTTCACACAAAACCAGATCACTGTTTTTTTCAATTGTAATCATACTTGAAAAACCTCCCTCTTCCCTTATTTTGAGAAATAAGGAAACAAGGGAGGTTAATCTTGCAGCTGTAGACATGCAATAAAGCTCAAAAATTTATTTTTAGGCTCAAACTCTTTTGCTCCCTGAAACAATTATTACCCATAAGCTCTAATCTCGAAAATTCGGGCAAGGGCGTCACCATTGGTCCTCAAGACAGTCACTTTAATTTTATTAACGACTTCAGCAGGAAAAGCATGGACAACTTTCCGATAGTAATTATTGCCAAAAACTTTTGAAAAAATCTTCACTTCACCTAAAAAGCCTTCTATTTTGTAATCAGCTACAGTTTCAGGCTGAGGTCCTCGAATTTGATCTTTCATGACTACCTTTTGACCTGATATCCTCAAATACCGTTGCAATCCTGTATCAAAAGTAAACTCCAGCTGTGAAATAGTCACGGGCGTCCCCCAACTCAAATCAATCGATGCAGGGCCACTCTCCATATCTCCCTGCCATTGGTGGCTCTGCCCGTCGTTAATGTTTCGATTAATACCGTCGATAACATTTGAGGCCGCCCCTTCAGAAGTTTCCGTGGAAGCAATGACCTTTGCAGTTCTAGCCAGATCAAGTTTATCTTCATTTACCACCTGTAGAAGAGACTGATCCTGCCTAATAAGAGTCTGCTGCAACTGACCGAGATAATTTGTATTACTTGCGATTGAGCTAGCAGAAATATTTTTGGCCACGGATAAGGCCATGGCTGTACCTATAGCTTGTCCCAATGCAGCACAAGTTGCCATTACTCTGGTAGAAGATAAAGCAACATGCGATACGCTGATATTCCTGCCTGCCATCCATAAATTGCTGATATTTTTACTATAAAGTGACCTTAGGGGAATATTATAAGGCTCCTTTATATGAACTGCTCTATTGGGTTTGATGGAGGTATCATCCATTCCTTCAGCAGGGTGATCATCCAGTGGCCAGCCACCATAGGCTACCCTATCCGGAAACTTCTTTGAATTTTGAACATCGTTTTGGGTCATTACATAGTCTCCTAAAATCCTTCTGCTTTCACGCTTTCCAGGAACCATTCCTACCCAGGTCAAGGCCCATTTGCTCGCTTCAGGATAGTTTCCTGAATTTTTGATATAATCCCATACACCAAATAAAACGGCCAATAACTCATGTCTTAATTCCCTTCCGTCATTAATTACATCGTATTTGCCTGCTAATTCCAACCACCAGTAGCCATATTCCAGTGAATGGATATACCGGTACTCAAAATCCTTATAGGTGTATTTCCGGGCCCAATTGGGTGGTGTATAAGGCATTGGTTTTTCAAATTCATCCGCCATAAAAAGTAAGCTGTTCCCCATCCCGACTTTATCAGCAATGTCTTGCCCTAAAGATTCGTCGTAGGTGGATTTGGCCTCCCTCCCTCGCATATACTCTGAACCGACAAGTGCCCCCAGTGTACCATCACCAGTACAATCAGCAAACTGTTTCCCATAAATGGTGAAAATTTCTTCCGTCTGCGAACAAAAGGTTTTTATGCTCCGGATTTGATGATGATCGGTCTCTGCATCAAAAAGGGCTGTATCGAGTAATAAAGTAATATTGGGCTCAGCTATCACCTTATTATATAAAGTAAAATCCCATACAGGATAGGAGATCTGAGGATTATTTACTGCATCATCCAACATAATTTCTTCCAAAATCCCCGTCTCCCTCCAAACCGTCTCCAACACGCTGCTCCCACTGACGTGCATCCTAATCTCACTGCTTGCATTTCCTCCTAAGCGAGACCGGTCGTGAACCAATACTACCTTGGCCCCATTTCTCGCCCCGGCAATAGCCGCACAGATTCCCGACATCCCCCCTCCTACAACAACCAAATCAACTTCCATCAC
>NZ_BAAHAP010000209.1:0-2369 GCF_054777495.1 Echinicola sediminis
TGTTTATTTTAGCAGTGATAAATGTGAATCTGATTAATTGTTTTGAGATTGTCGCCTCAGTTTCCTAAAGAGCACAAAACCGGGCCTAAGGGGATAATATAACCAAAAAAGCTTCTCTGGCAGGGCCACTAAATCCCAGTCATTTTTACTGGTCATAAACTTCATGTATAACCTTCTATCCTTTAATCGGGAGCTTTTGATCTGTTGAAACTGATAGAATAAATAAATGAATTTATGACGGACAGAGCTTTGTACCTCTTGTTCAGTACTGTTAATAAAATGGAGTAACAAATCCAGATTCATTTTAGTACTTCTTCTTTTAGGGAGCTCATTGCTAAAACCATAATGGTCCATTAAATCCAGTACCTGGTCCAAATGATTTATATTTCCTATGGTTTTTGCTCTTTGCCTAAGGCTCTGAAGTTCTTCTTTATTAAATCTTTCCAAGCCATTTACAATATCAAAGAGCCACTTCAAACGGAACCAACCATGCTCTGCTCCATGGGTAATGAGGAAGAGAAAATGATCCTCAAATCCCAATACGGAAACGGGAGTGCCATAAAAATCAATTTTTTTAAAGGAGTAATCTCTCAGGCTTTTATCCAAAGTAAATCTTCCTGTCTTATTATCGATGGAAGTGTGTATTTCTACAATAATACTTATCCCAGGTTGGACTACCTTATACAAGTTAAGGTCTCTGGAAACAGAAAGAATATGGCTTTTTTGCTTAGTATTTAACTTATCAAAGTCAACTAAGGTCTTAAATCCCATTTTCTGTAGCATGGAAAGGAGTTTTTCAAAATCCTTTGGGTCTACCCACAGGTCAATATCGCGTCCGGTTCTGAATATCTCACCTTGGTAGATTTCCATACCAACAGGCATTCCCTTGATAAAACAGGCGTGGAGGTTTTCCTGATCAAAAATACCCTGCAGTTGATGAATGACAGCAATATATTCCTTTGCAATTCGATGGTTTAATTGCTCCTGAAGATTGATTTGGGCCCTCAGCAAATGACTTAACCGAGAATCTTTACTTAGATGAAGACAGACAAACTCCATTATCCGGTGTCTTTTCACCAACTGCATAAATTTTGCTTCGTCTATTCCTTTAATAAAGGATTGCTCTCTTCTATCTCTATCAATTTTTTTTGAAGTAATTCTGCAACAGCTTAGAAGCAAATCAAATTCAGGGAAATTGGTTTTAAAATTGTTCATCATTGAATCATTTCTTTTTTCCACTTACCAAAACAGTTCACTCTTCAAAGTTGTCAGTAATAATCATTTCCGATTCTAAGTCCAATATCTTCCTGTTTATTTCTTTGGTGAATTTGTTTGCTCCATCTACATTCAAATGAATGGGGTCATAAAATAAACTGGTGTCGGTTTGATAGGTGTTTTCACAGTTCCAGAATTGAACCTGATTATTGTCAATAAATTGATCTAAAATTTTATTTCTTCTATCATAATGGATCTTTTCAAAACTTTTATTGATTAGGTGAAATTTAGGTGTAGAAAGTAAAATGACTTTTATATTTCTAACCCGACACTTTTCTATTATTTCCCCTAAAAATTCAATATTTCTTAAATAATTTGACTCATTTAGCATTGTAATATTATTAACCTGTTGTTTAAACACCTCCTTTCCTTTCTTATTACCCAAAAGTAAATCATTAAAGTGTTTTTCATGGTTAAAACGGGTAGTCATGAAACCATATTTATTATATCTGTCTTTATCCACCTTTATTTTTCGAAAAATTATTTTTCTGTAATGACTATATTTTGAAGTTAACAGAAAATGGTCTTTCCAAGAAGGTGGAAAATTCTTCACCCCATAAAAAAGATAGTACAAATGATTTTTAAACCAATCTTCTTGATTCCACCTTTCTAAGTTTCCAAGTGATAGGTCAAGTATTAAAAACTTAAGCTTTGGAAGTTCGGGAAGTAATCTTTTAACCATCAAAAAATCAATATTAAAGGCACTTCCTTCTTCAGCCAGATTAGCCGTCGGTAAATCTAATAGTTCAGGATTTAATCCATACACAAAATGGGAAGGCCCTAAGAAAAGTAACTCAATATTATCTTTGTTTTTTTCAAAATGTTTACTTTTTGTATTAGTATTATTGGTTTCCCTTAACCAAATCTCAGACAAAGAGAAAATGATCAAAAAAGGGAAAAAAAATAGAATTGTCTTCAATGCATATTTTTTCATAATGCTTAAAACTGAAAATATTCAAAAGCCTTACTTTCTCCACCGTACAAAATAATACTGCTGGCAACCGCATAATAAACTCCCCATCTGGCCAATGCGAGGAGCTTTAAAATTGATCAAAAGTAAAGTAGATATTCCTGTATTTGTTATGATCAGGCCC
>NZ_BAAHAP010000210.1:0-2337 GCF_054777495.1 Echinicola sediminis
AAAGCTGCTGGAAGAAGATGCCATTATCATCGGTAGGTTAAATTGCGATGAATTCGGAATGGGGGGACGGAAATAGGACTGAGCAGCTTCAGGGACAATTAACCGGGCTTTACATTTTATTGGAGTATACTTAAAAAAAAAAATGGAGCGAAGAGGAAGCTAGCTGGCAAGTTTCCTCTTCGCTTTTTGAGCTACAGGGTTTAGTCGATTTTCTTAAAAATCAACCTGTCCGTAGCATTGGAGAGCGTAAGTTTGGTTCCTTCTATCTTAAAGCTATAGCGCTGTTCATTGAGTTTTTTGATAAAGGAAGCCTCTTTTTCCAGGTTGGGACAGGCCATCATGGTGGAGATTACTTTTCCGAATGTCACTTCTTGTTTATCTATGGTAAGCTGACCTTGGATGCGGTTACAGCCTCCAAAGCCGTAAAACCGGTTTTCCATAAGGTTAAATTCCAGGTTGGGAGCCTTACCTTTACTGATAAGGCTTTCACCATTGATGGTTTCCAAAGCCCAAATATCATTCAACCTGTAGTCTCCCTGGTAGTCGCCACATCCTGAATATGACATCAATTCATCCTCACCGCCCATTTTTAAACTTACTTTGACTTCATGTCCAAATTCTTGGTCGGCCATGCTATCTTGGCATTTTCTTTTGAAGATAGTCACATGGAGCGTGCCTTTTTCCGTTGCTGCCCTGTAGCTTACGGCATTGACATCTTGGGGGCGGATGGGTTCGGGTACCGGGGTGACGAGAGCTTCACCTTCCATAGGTTTAAAGGTCATTTGCTTGTTAAAATCAATTTCCAATGACCAAAAGGGTTCATTTCCTGTCGCCTTGAAGCCAATAGAAGACGGCTCCCTCAATTTCATATTGAAATTGTCCGGCTTATCCTTTTTTAAGTAATGCAAACCGGCGGTGCCTCCTTCGACCGCTTTACCCTCAATATCCAGTAGTTGCAAGCTATCTGAAGTGACCTTCAAAAGTCTCAGACCCTCATTTTCATCTTTTTCCAGTTCTATCAGCCCTTCTTCGGAAACAGAAAATACTCCCGATTTTTCGAGGACTTTTTCACTTTTTTCCTGATACACCATTTTCTCTGTAAAGGAGGAATCATCTCCCAATTCCAGTTCATAGCTGATGCCCGGGCAGTCGGCGCAAGGTAGGACCCCGTAAAAAGTGCCTGTTGGGATTTCCGTTTTTTCTTTGGTGCAAGCGCTCAGGATAAGTAGTGCGGTAAAAGATAAATAAAGTACTTGTTTCATAATTATAAAGTTTATTCTTTAAACCCCTACGCAAAAGATGAACCAAATGCTACCCAAACCAAAAAATAGGAAGCAATGCCGTGCACCTGTAGAAGCTGTAACAGATTTTAGAGGTTCTGAAAAAAGTTATTGTTGTATTAGGTCATTCGCTGAGGGGAATTTCTTCCAATGCACCAAAGTGGCTTAACTTTACGGAGAAGGATCGATTAATTGATTTTATATGCAACAGGAAAAACCATTGGTGGACAATGATTACCTCTTGGAGAGGTTTCCGGGTAAGGGAGGTTGGACTTATGCAGCCATCCCAGAGATCAAACCTTCCAAGCAAACGCCCTTTGGATGGGTGACGGTAAAGGGAACAGTGGACGGTCATGTTTTAAAGCATTATAAGTTGATGCCTATGGGAAACGGAAAGTTGTTTCTCCCGGTCAAAGCTGCGATAAGGAAAAAGATCAAAAAAGAGGCTGGTGATTGGGTGAGAGTAGTACTTTATTTGGATGAAAGCCCGGTGGAGATTCCTGATGAATTATGGGATTGTTTCCAAAATGAGCCAAAATCAGCCTTGGAGAATTTTAAAAAGCTGTCAGATGGAGATCAGAAGGCTTACCTGGATTGGATTTATTCGGCAAAAAGGGAGGAGACGAAAGCTGGGCGGATAGTCCAGATGATGGAGAAATTGCTGGGTGATTAGCGGGAGATGTGATGATATGACATTTTATCAAAGCATAAAGAGTTAAAATGATGTTCCCGCTGATTACGCTGATAAGCGCAGATTCCTTTATATTTTTTGAGGAAGTTGATTTATTCAATTCCATTGTTGTTTAATAATTGCCATTCTTATAATTCTATTGTTTTTTTTAGTTTGTAAGCTGGAACCATATAATTTTATCCACCAGAGAATAGACTTGGGAAAGGATCTCATGAAACCCATTAACCAATTTTTATATGAAATTTGCTTTAAGAACTGTACTGATCATTTCAATGCTTATGCAGTTTTCAGCTTTGGCATTTGCCCAAAAAAGGCCCAATATCGTCTGGATCACCTCTAAAGACAATTCCAAGCATTATCTGTCAC
>NZ_BAAHAP010000211.1:0-2246 GCF_054777495.1 Echinicola sediminis
GGGTGCAAAACACTTATTGTAAATGGCACCGAAGATCATGTTCATTGTTTTTTTTTCGCTATTACCTTCTGTAACGGTATCAGAAGTGATGAAACATGCCAAAGCTAAATCTTCAAAGTGGGTCAACGAAAAGAATCTAATTGACCATAGATTTGAATGGCAAAAAGGATTTGGAGCTTTTACCTATAGCAAATCACATGTTTCAAATGTCTTTAAATACATTGAAAATCAGGAAACACATCATCAAAAACTTTCTTTCAGAGAAGAATACATTCAAATGCTGAATAAGTTTGGAATACCATATGAGGAAAAATTCATCTTTCACACACCGTTAGAGTAATAGACTTGGTTTAATATCAACCATGCCTAAAGGCATTTTTGGGTACTGCTCTCTTCTTATCTACGTGGGTTAAAACCCACCCTTAAAATAACGATCATGCCTAACGGCATTAATTTAACCGATCATTAATTTCCTCTATAAGGAAATTAAACCATTTCTGTTATCCGAATAGCTGCCAAGCCTCTCTAGTAATCTCAAGTCTTATAATAATACGTTGATGGTAAATTCAAGTGCCAGCGGCACGGAGCATTCTGTAACAAAGGGATTCATCCATTGTAAAAATGGTCTAGCCTTCCCCCCAAGTGCCATAGGCACGGCAGATTTTATTAGGTCATGTCCAATACATTCTCTTGAACAGTTGACTTCAAGGGCTTTAATATCAACCATGCCTAAAGGCATTTTTGGACACTACTCTCTTCTTATCTATGTGGGTTAAAACCCACCCTTACAATAACCATCATGCCTAACGACATTAATTTAACCGATCATTAATTTCCTCTATGGGAAAATTAAACCATTTCTGTTATCCGAATAGCTACCAAGCCCCTCTAGTAATCTCAAATTAATCGATGCCATTGGGATGTTAAACCCAAGTGCCAGCGGCACGATGCGTACTGTAACAAAGGGATTCATCCCTGAGAAAAATGGCCTAGACTTTCCCCTAGAGTGCCAGAGGCACGGCAGATATAACTGGAGACTATCAAAAAAATTCTTATATTTTATATGTAATTATATACTTCATTTTTAACTAGATTTTTTCGATATGGCTAATACCTACCACCAAATGTATGTTCATACAGTTTTTTCTGTGAAATTTAGAAAAGCATTCATTTCAAATCAGTGGAAAACAAAACTGTTTGCAGTAATAGGGAGTTTGATCAATGAAACTGGGTGCAAAACACTTATTGTAAATGGCACCGAAGATCATGTTCATTGTTTTTTTTCGCTATTACCCTCTGTAACGGTATCAGAAGTGATGAAACATGCCAAAGCTAAATCTTCAAAGTGGGTCAATGAAAAGAATTTAATTGACCATAGATTTGAATGGCAAAAAGGATTTGGAGCTTTTACCTATAGCAAATCTCATGTTTCAAATGTCTTTAAATACATTGAAAATCAGGAAACACATCATCAAAAACTTTCTTTCAGAGAAGAATACATTCAAATGCTGAATAAGTTTGGGATACCATATGAGGAAAAATTCATCTTTCACCCTCCCTTAGAGTAAGAGACTTGGTTTAATATCAACCATGCCTAAAGGCATTTTTGGGTACTGCTCTCTTCTTATCTACGTGGGTTAAAACCCACTATTACAATAACAATCATGCCTAGCGGCATTAATTTAATCCATTATTACTCTCCCCGAAGATGTAAAAATCCCTATTGCCTTCACTAGTTTATCTGTTAAGACCATTATAACCAAAAACATTTGATGACATCTTCATTGTAAAACCCAAGTGCCAGCGGCACGATGCGTACTGTAACAAAGGGATTCATCCCTGAGAAAAATGGCCTAGACTTTCCCCTGAGTGCCAGAGGCACGGCAGATTTTATTGGGCATTGTCCGAAACCTACCCCCTTGAGCAGTTGTATTCATAGGCTTTAATAGCAACCATGCCTAAAGGCATTTTTGGGCACTACTCTCTTCTTATCTACGTGGGTTAAAACCCACTCTTACAATAACAATCATGCCTAACGGCATTAATTTCCCCCATTATTACTCTCCCCTATGATATAAAAAGCGCTATTGTCATCACTTTTTTATCTGTTAAGTCCTTTATATCCTAAAAAAATTTGATGACATCTTCATTGTAAAACTCAAGTGCCAGCGGCACGAAGCATCCTATAACGAAGGGATTCATCCCTGAGAAAAATGAGCCAACTTCCCCTAGAGTGCCAGAGGCAC
>NZ_BAAHAP010000212.1:0-2246 GCF_054777495.1 Echinicola sediminis
GTTGGCAGCATAGAGAGGAGTTCCATACTTATCAATGTAGTATTGAAGAGGTTTGCGGAGCCGAATCATGGCTATACCGCATTCATGTTTGATTTGATCGCTCATCGGGTAATAGCAAATTGTATTTTAAGTAGCAAAGTTACATCTTTTTTATAACTTTCCCCCAAATAACCTTGGGCTTTCATAACCTTATTTAGAACAGAAAAATTCCCTTTGGCAAAATTTGTCCAATCAAAAATTTCAAATACTTAAACATTATTTCGGCCGACCTCCTTCTCACCCCATTTCCCCTCTACTTTTCCCTGATAATCCTCCTTATAATTGCACAAGCGAGGCTTTTAGTAAAACATCAAAAAATCAAGCAATCGTGCTCATAAAACCTCCGCTATTCCCACAACGGGTAATTCTCCAAAGTAACCTCTTTTCCAAAAAACAGCTTGGTGGTATTCTCAAAAGAAGGTGTATAATCAGAAACCAAAAATCTATCCTTTGACTTCTCCCCCCGATTGAGCAGCTCTTTTTCCTTCAGCTTCTGATAAGTAGCCTGGGCCACCATTTCAGAACAATCAATTACTTCTACCTTTCCCTTATATATTTCTTCGATCTGGGGCTTGATAAGCGGATAATGCGTACATCCCAAAATCAAAGAATCTATCTCTTTCAATTCGGGGTCCCCCAAATAGGTCTGTATAATCGCCTGACTGATTTGATTATTGTGAAAACCTTCTTCCACCATGGGAGCCAGCAAAGGGGTCGCGAGTGCCGAAAAACGAATTCCCTTATTGAGGGCTTCCACTTTTTGCCGGTAAACACCTGAGTTCACTGTTTGCTTGGTCCCAATAAGGCCTACCTGTGATTGGCTTCGAAAACTCCCGATATAATCGACAACAGGCTCTATTACGTCAAATACCTCCGCCCTTGATCCAACATAAGCCTTCACTAGGTCAAATGCGGCAGTGGATGCCGAATTACAGGCTATTAGAATGGCCTTGCAGCCAGCATTGAGCAAGACATCCGCAATCTTGACAGAATAAGCCTGAATGGAGGCGGTGCTCTTGTCCCCATAGGGCAAATGTGCTGTATCTCCAAAATAGATCAACTGCTCATTGGGCATAATATTCTTTACGGCTCTTGCCACTGTAAGTCCACCAATACCACTATCGAAAATCCCAATTGGAGAAGAGGCTCCCATATGAATGCAATTAAGTGCTAAACAAATTTCTGCCTCAAATATAATGATAAGCCCATGTAAAAAAACAACCCCCAGGTGCACGTACCTGAGGGTAAATTGCAAGCAAAGAGTTATAAATTATTTATTTACCTCAAATATAGCCATTTATATCGGCGACAAAAAATTTCCTCCTCAAATCACTTTTCAATTTGCTACTCCCCTCCACACTATGTGTATTTCTCTACACATCATAAAGTCGCTGTATGCTGTTTAATAACGTAATTATAGGTTTCATACCCCCTTTTCATAATTGGTCTAATTTTGGCTTTCCACAATCACAACACAACCACAAGACCCCCAACAACTTACGCCCTACAATTACCTGATTACGATTTATGAAATTTCTTTACCTCATTCTATTCACTACCCTGATAGGCTCTTGCTCCTATCCTACTAGTTCAAGCAGTAGCAAGGATACGCCCTTCACAACAACTTCAGAGGACAAACTGTCGGTCGCTCCACATGAATTGCCTGAAGGCATCTTCAACAATCTTGAGGATGACTTGATCTTTTCAAGCCTTAAACTGATTGAGGCCAATAAGTTTAAGAGTAAAAGCAAAACCTATTATGACTTAAAGTTCCAAGATGAAGAGCAGTTCACCATCATGGCTACCTTTGATGAGTTAGGGAACCTCGTTTCATTATAAGATGGAGCTGAAACAACCTATTTAAAACGCAGTCTTCTTAGGTTATTCAGCAACACTTTGGTAGCACCAAATACTTTAGCAAGCTCAGGATACCTATGGCCATAAACAAGTTTGACTTTTAAGCGTAATTTCTCCCCAGGTAAGATTCTAAGGTAAAAACTTATCATTTTTTTTGACAAGCCTGATATCGAAAAAGCAAAAAACAAAGAACAAAGAACAATAAATACCATAAGTAATACATTATCAGAAAATTAGCACAAAAGACATTCACTTTTTGCATGCCAGTTTTACAATTTATGCGTAGTTTTATAGCCTAAAAGCCAATCACCCTTTAGTTTATGAAAGACAATTTCCCCTTGTAATGGTCC
>NZ_BAAHAP010000213.1:0-2199 GCF_054777495.1 Echinicola sediminis
CTGGAATTCCGTTCTCCTTCTTTTGACACCTTCCAGCTCCCTTCCATTTTGACATTTTCATCTGTATTATCTATGACAATATCCGATTCCCGTTCTTGTTAAGTTTAAACAATAGCCTCTTTTATCAGGCTTTTTAAGGTCTCATTACTCCCTTTGAGTTCGCGGAGTATTTCGAGTAAGGCATCAAACTGGCTGCCGTCCATGAGAACTTTCCTTTTTTCAAATTCATAAAAATACTCAATCAGTTGCCCAGGCTTAATGGTCAAAATATGAATGGGATCAACCTGCACATAATCGGCATATCTTTTAATCAGGTCCACGGTGATTTTGGTTTCTCCACGTTCATACTTGGTATAGGCGGCCTCGCAGATTCCTAAATGAAAAGCGAGCTCCATGGCCTTAAGACTTCTCAGTTTTCTAAAGGTCATCATATTATGTCCTATTGATTGGTTATCAAGGAGTGCTTCTTTAAATTGGCTTGGATCACCCATATCTACATTATTTAGGAAAGGATCATTGCTACAAATTCAATTTCCTCAACCTGCCTTTTCTAAACTATTCTCCCATGAATAATTTATTCTTTGCCCCAGATCTATCTATCTATCTATCTATCTATCTATCTATCTATCTATCTATCTATCTATCTATCTATCTATCTATCTATCTATAAAGCCATTATTGATCCTATGCTTTCTACCCTGCAAAAAAGCATCTAATGCAAAATCAGTTAACCAATGGTCTTCCCCCAAGGAAATTCGTGGCAATCCGTGTAATTCGTGGACCACTTTTTTCTTCTTATAATTTCGGAGAATCACAAAACCTATTTCCCAAATTCCACCAATTTCCTTAACTTGTCTTTTAGTTTTTTAATAGCCAAGACTAATGACCAATTCAGCTGCACGAAATATCCATCAGGGACGAAACATCAAACGCTTCAGGGAAATGCTGGGCATCAAGCAGGATGCCTTGGCCCATGAACTGGGAGAAGACTGGTCCCAAAAGAAAATCAGCCTACTAGAGCAAAAAGAGAGTATAGAGGAAAATATTCTAAGGCAGGTAGCAGAAATCCTCAAAATCCCAGTAGAAGCCATCCAGAACTTTGATGAAGAACAGGCTATAAATGTGATTGCCAATACGTTTGAGAACTGTAACCAACCAGCCTCTGTATTCTACAATTCTACTTTCAATCCCGTTGAACAAATCATAAAACTTCATGAAGAGAAGATAGCCCTTTATGAAAGGATGCTTAAGGAGAAAGATGAGATGATGGCGAGGTTGGAGCGACTGATTGGAAATAAATGAAAGCAGTGAATTTTGAACAAGATTACTAGAAATAATTCGAAAAATGGCAAATGGACATCAGCTAAAGCTTAATTCGTACTCTATTATCCTCAGGAAGCACAATGAGAAAAAAAAGAAAAAGTCCGAAGTTAAATTCTCAGATTTTTTTGAATCTTTTCGAAAGCCTGAGGACAAAAAAGTAAGCCAGCACACATTTTTTAATAGGTTTTACAAATATTATCTTGAATCTTTCAATGCTGAATTTGTAAAAGATAAAGATGGAACAAAAGCTTATTCTCCCGGGGACAACATTAACAGAAACCCGGCAAATTTCATGATCGATGGGATATTTGAAGGAGGATTAACAGGAATAGAACAAAGTGTACAGGATCAAAAAAAGAAAAAAGCCAAATCTAGAATCACAAAAAATGATGTTGCATCTCTGCCATTTTACTTTCTGTTTTGGTTTCCATCTGATGTTAATTACGGAATTCTAATGATCCAAAGCTATGGTAATTCTACTATTAATTCCTTAGTAAAGAATCATATAAAAAAAGTATTTAAAACTAAAGGATTTACCTTCGATGAACATATGTGTATTACTGAAAAGGATAGGGAAGATTTTCTAAAAAATTCAGTAGTTAATGAACTATCGTTTTTAAGTACCTACCAATCAAAGGATACCGGCGGAGAGTTTTCTGCTTTATTAGGGGATGCAGAAACTTTTCAAGTAGAAGTCAAACTCAAGAAAATCAACAAAAATTCTAATGCCTTTTTTGAAGGAATCAGTAAACTTCAGGATGGAATTACCGATTATATTAGCTTGAAAGTTAATGGAGCAAAAAAAATTGGGGATTCCGAACCTAAGGCATATTACAAAGGTAATAACTCTCGATCCCATGCTGTAATAAGTGACCA
>NZ_BAAHAP010000214.1:0-2198 GCF_054777495.1 Echinicola sediminis
CCACTGAAGTCATATTTGGCAAGTGATTCAGTCTTTTCGATAAAACCTTCATTATCTAAATGGTAAATTGTCTGAAAGTGCATTTCGCAGTCAGTTGCAAAAAGTTCTTGCTCATTATGGTATAGGGTTTCAACTATTTTATTGTCAAAATACTCAAATGTAACTCTGTTGGCAAGGTAGCAAAGTGGGTCGTTTATCAGTTTGCCATCTTTTAAGAACTCAAGTTTGGTTACTCTTCCTTTGTCGTCAATGGTTTCTTTGAGCAAATATCTGTGTCCTGTTGTATCATAAAGGCTGAATTCTACGATATCCCAACTGGAAGCTGTCTGACTATACAAATGATAATCAACTTCTTGGGCGTTGACAATTTTGCTAAGTAAAATTATTAATATGATGATTATCTGTTTCATTCCAATTAGCCACAACGGGATTCAGCTTGGAGACGGCGGGCATTCGGAGCTCCCCGCTTCATACTTTCCCCAAACTTCTTAAAAATACTGATTTTTATATTTACTTGGTACTCCCGCTGTATCCAAGGTGATGTTAGAGGCCGGGCGTTCCCGTTCTGGTTTTTACGGTTGTACCGATCAAATTTTCATGACGAGAATGGCATTACCAAACGACCTGGACCGGATCCGAAGATCCGAACATCTTGATAAAACCCTTTTGGCTTTGTATATGGCCGGTTTCCAGTGGAGCACCATTTTCAGTTTTTTTCGGTAGCTCTACCATAGCGTGCTGCCCCACCCATCTTCCGTCTAAAAGTCTCTTCCTTCCGGAGCCCTACCGACTGGTTCTTCCTTTCGTCTGAACAGAACTTTCTCTCACCTTATTTGGGGCAAGATTCTTCATGAAATCCTATCCACTATTTCAAAAGCGCCCCTCTTCAGTCCTGAATTTATCGCAGGCCACTTTCGGGAAGGATAAAAGTCCTTTGTCTTGGGTGTTGCACGAAAAATCCAGATCCGGTCTTCCGCGTACTTCCCAGCTATCACATACTGACATCTGGAGCCGATCTATTTCACCTAACTTCATCTGCCTGGACTCTAACGTTCCGGCTAAAAAGCGTTGCCATCCCGCAGGGTGGCTATGATTTTTTAGCCATTGTTAGCTGTATTGTTTCTAATTTTTATATTCTTTCCGCGATATTTCAACTCCATCTTCATAAACAACTTCATATTCTAAATTTCCATCTTCATCATATGATTTTGTTATTCCCTGTTCCTTTCCTTCTTTCATCTCTTGGTACAAAGACAGTTTATTGTTGTTATATGTGTATTGCTTTCCGTGTCTTTTATACTCAAAATATTCCTGTTCAATTCTTTGAGTAAAACCTTCCCAATATGTATTCTCATTTATGTATAAACCTGTTCCATTTTTTAGAATTTGAGTTCCATCTTCTTTCCAACAGTTTTGCACAAAAAATTCCTTGTTAATGAATTCAATCTCACTTTGAATTTGACCATTTGAATAATATCTAATCCATTTCCCGTCTCTCTCATCTTTTGTGATATAGATTTCTGTAGATTTTAGGTTTCCATTTTCGTAATAATGAGAATGCAGTTTACCTTTTGGGTTTTGAGAGATTGTTATTGAAAATTTCTTGTTCCCATTTTCAAAATACTCAGTTTTTATGCCTGTCTGTTCTCCATTTAGGTAGTGGATTTCGTCTTTGAGCTGTCCATTTTCAAAGTAACTTTTGAAGATGCCAGATATGATTCCGTTCTCCAGAGGAATTACTTCTTTTACGCTTTTGTCTGTGTGGTAAGTCTTAAGCTCACCAGTAAAGCTTAAGTTAAATTCGTTTCCATTTTCGTCAAGACAAATTTCATTCGGATTGCTGCGGATATAATTCTCAATGATTTTCATTGTTTGCTCATTGAGGTTATAATATTTATCGTCTAATTCGTCAAAATCCTTTATTTCTTTATACAGATTGCTAAACTCCTCTAATCCACCTTTCCTCGCATCATTTATTTTTTTGTTTTCTTTTAAGTAAAGTTCATAAGACCGATTTACAAGTTCAGCCATTTTATCATCACCAATGTGTTTCAACCCTTTTATAATTGTAGGTACGTATCCCCCCTACCAATCCCGTCTTTATAATTTGAGGATTTGCTTTTTGTAGTTTCGTGGGTAGAGTTTTCTGATATCCCTGTGGTTGGTGTCCATGATGTTGTCCATGACATATTTGAGCC
>NZ_BAAHAP010000215.1:0-2189 GCF_054777495.1 Echinicola sediminis
ATGGCCCTTTCAATGATGGTCTGGCTTTTTTTTCATAGCTTAAACTGTTAAAATTTACGATAAGGCTAATTTAGGAAGTTCCGGACAATCATGCCGGCTTCCTGCTTTAGCTGGATTCGTTCAACAAGGCATATAGCTTATGGCGGGTGAACGGCTGTCAGCAAGGCTTTCGCTGCGTAGCCAAGTTTGTTTTCGGTGGACAGGAAAGTGCTTCGAAAACCGCCACACGCCATATGCTTGACCGTTAGCGGGCATTAAAAAAAATGACATTGAAGGAATATAAAATAGCGAAAGGATGGGCGATATTTATTTATCTATTTGCCCCATTATTGATTGGACTATTTGGATGGGTTCTAATTATTCCATTTCAAAATGGCGACTTCTCACCAAGTTTTACTTGGATTTTAGTTCCAATTTCTATTGCAATGATAGCCGTAATGGTTTTTGGCGTAATGGAAGCTTATAAAGGCAAATTCATAATAAATTCTGATTCCATTGAATCCATTAGTTCATTATCAAATAGGGTTTTGAAATTTGATGAGATAAAAGGATTTACAATCAACGAGCAATATATTTTCATTGAACCGAAAAACAAACTCGAAAAAAGGATAAAAGTCAGCTCGTATACAGGTGGATATAATGAAATATTAAATTGGCTATATGAGAACTATCCAGACCTTGACCAACAAAATGCTATAAAAGAAGAACAAGAGATTTTGAGTGATGATTCCGTTGGCTGGACTATGGAAATAAGGGAAGAAAAGCTTAACAAGGCTAGGAAGACTGCCAAAATCATTAATTGGGCTGCAGGAATAGTAGCAGCTTGGACTTTTTTTTATCCTACCCCATATCAGTACTCGATTTTTATAGCAGCAGTAATTCCAATTATTGCATTAATAGTTACTAAGGCCTCAAATGGTTTAATCAGAATAGATGAAAAGAAGGGAAGCGCTTATCCTTCCGTTATTTATGCTTTTATCTATCCTTCCCTTGGTATTATGCTACGGGCACTTTTAGACTATGAGATTTTCGATTACGGAAATCTATGGTTTACTGTAATAGCAATAACAATACTTTTCCTAGTAGCACTTATGATTAAGCAAAGAGAAATAACATTTAAAAAGAAGATGGACTTTTTTACTGTTGGTAGTTTGAGCTTATTTCTTTTTGCCTATAGTTATGGAATAGTTATTCATTACAACTGTTTTTATGATAATTCCGAGCCAACGTTTTATACGGCTAAAGTTTTGAATAAAAGAATTAGTTCAGGAAAGTCAACTACACGATATTTAGAGCTTACTACTTGGGGACCACAGACCGAAATCGATGAAGTAAATGTGGGCAAAGAATTTTATAATAGAACTGAAATTGGAGACCAAGTGAATATTTATTTCCGAAAAGGAAATTTAGAAATACCTTGGTTTATAGTGACAGATAATTGAAAAATAAAAATAACGACCCGCTAATAACTAAGCATTCGTGTGGCCGGAACGGCCGAACATGAATGCAGTGTTGAACGGGTGGTGCTGGGAAAGGGGTCATTATGGGGAAAGCTTTTTCCCCTTTTGTGTTTTTGGAGGACTGGGGCCAAGAAGCGCGATACTTGTGATACTTGTTTGCTTGCAGTCCGGTGGTGACAAGGTTGTTCTTTGTGAGGCTTATAAGCCTTTGGACAGCTTTACGGGCTGTTTTTTTGGTTTTTGGGCATAGATTTCCCCTTACACCCTTTGGTGTACCGACGGTTGTTTTCTGATTTTGCCCATCCAATAGTCTGGCGGCCCCCTCTGGTCGAATCGGGCCACGGTGTGCAGCATACCGGTCTTGCAGCAGGGACATTTCCTGAACAGGGAAACGGTACCCTCAGCTTCTTCAAGGGCCACTTCCCCGATCTGGCTGTCTATAGTGGCCTTGTGGTCTTTCTTGAAGGCCGAGGCCAGGATGCCGTAGTGCCTGATGCGGGTAAACCCCTTGGGCAGGATATGGAGGCAGAACCTCCTGAGGAACTCAGGGGCGTCCAATGTACAGGTTTTCTTTTGGCCGTTTTGCCGGTAGTCCTTTACCCAGAAGCGGACCTTTCCGTTCTGGAAGCCCAAGATGCGGTGCTTGCTGATGGCGATCTTGTGGGAGTACCTGCCCAGGTATTCTATCACCTGCCTGGGGCCGAAGAAAGGTCTTTTGCAGTAGACGAC
>NZ_BAAHAP010000216.1:0-2096 GCF_054777495.1 Echinicola sediminis
TGTTATAGTTTCATTGGTTAGAAATATTTTAGCAAGAATAATATCAGAAGGGAATGATTCATTTAAACGACATAATATTACTTGTCCTTTAATTTCGATTAATCTCAGTTTTGATTCTGCTCCAAAGGGATTCCGAGAAATTAATTTTTCAGCGGACGTCCCTAAGTTAACTGCATTAGTGATGGGAAGGGAATTATATGGTGAAAATGCAAACGTTATTTTCATTCGAGAACTAATCCAGAATTCTATTGATGCCATCCGTGCTAGAATGAGATTAGATAAGAAAAAATTTGCTCCAATCATCCATATCTCATACTCAGAACAAACAAACACTTTCGTAGTCGAAGACAATGGAGTTGGGATGTCAAAAATAGAAGCTGAGTCATATTTACTAAAAGTGGGCAGGAGTATTTGGAGATCTAAAAGATTAAATAAAAATGATGACTTATCACCTAGTTCGATTGGTCGGTTTGGTATTGGTTTTGTTTCAGCACTATATGTAAGCAAACAGATAAGGGTCTCAACTAAACGATATAGTCTTAATTCTAATCCTTTTGGTTTAGTAATCCGGTCCGTAGAAAAGCCTGTTTATGTTGATGATAAGGCAGAAAAAAGTGACATAGGTACAAAAATAGAAGTTCATTTAACAGAAAAATTAAATAGTGCTGATTTTAATACACAGCTTAAAAATTTCTTCCTTTTTCATCCTGAAGGTATCAAATTTGACAACCAATTGATTCCTACTACACCCGAAGAGTCACTTTTATTGACCTATAAAAATGGTTTTTCTGGTAAGTTTAATAATTCTTTTCTTTTAGGAAATCAAGTTCACTCAATTAAACTGGAAAACGCCCAATTAAACTATATTATACCTTCGCCTAGCATTATTGAAAACTGGAATTCACAAGATCAAAATTCCTGTATAATAACTAATGGTTGTGTTTTTGTAAGTTCCACATCAATCCATTGGGGAGACCCTGTTTTACAGTCCATGAATTTATTAAATAAAGGGCTATTTATTCTATCACTAAAGGAAGGAAAATATAATATTTCAGCTAGAAGGAATAAAATTGAAATTCCAAATGAAATAGTTTCAGAATTAAATGATCCTTTAGCAAAAACAATAAACGATCAATACTTATCTGAAGTAAAAACTTACTCTGACACAAAAGATTTTTTCTACAAAGAACCTTGGAGAAATATAAAGAAAGTTTTTGATGATACCGTTATCATAAATAATTCTGATCAACTAAAAGAATTTTGTTTAGAACTTACTGTCGAAGGCAAAGATCCGAAGTTGGTACCTCTCGAAAAAATTAATCAATTGCAAGATTATAATTTACTTGATTCAAGTATTGATATTTTTGATTCTACTTTCTATAGAATTTACAAATACCTCAAACCTAATGTCAAATTTATTCTAATTAGAATTTCAAACCGTGATCATTTGTTAAGAAGTTTGATTTCACATAATATTAGAAACATGTCAAGTTCAGACTTCAGAAAGAAAATATATTCTGAAAACTTGATACCAGAAGTATCTGGACATCCATTAACAAAATACCTTACTGAATATACAGCTATTTCTAATAGTGACTTTTTCGTAAAAAATAGTTTAGGAGGCTTATTTTTCGTTCTACAAAATCACCCTTCCATTGAGCAAATAGGCATGAAAAGGAATAAGAAAAGAAGGGCAACAAATCCTTGCGTTTATATAAATGAAGGACATCCCTGGACCATATGTATGTCTAAAATTGATTCAATTAAATTAAATGAGGAAAAACAATTAAAAGTTGAACAGTTAATATACTGGGTTTTAAGGAGTCGTGGAGATGAGCAAAAAAACTATTTGGATCAGCTGGCTGAACTACCAAAGAAATTAGGTTTAACTGACAAAATCATACCTTTATAAAAATAAAAAGCCGCTAACAAAGTGCAAAACGGCAATAGCCAGCAAAAGCTGGCTACTGCGTTTGCACGAGCCGTTAGAGTCCAGGAAGGTGAATATAGGTGAAATAGATCGGCTCCAGATGTCAGTATGTGATAGCTGGGAAGTACGCGGAAGACCGGATCCGGTTTTTTCGTGCAGCACCCAA
>NZ_BAAHAP010000217.1:0-1828 GCF_054777495.1 Echinicola sediminis
GTCAAGTTCCTCATTATTTAGATAGTAATTCCTTTGAGTGAACCTTTTATCCAAATGCTCATCATAAATCTGCCGCATAGTTTCCAGAAAAGTCTTCATATCGATTAAGTCCCCACTTACAATGTAACCTTTAAGATTTATCCACCTTTTTATCATCGGATTCAATATTACTCCCTCAAACAAGGTATCTCTGATTGAGTCTATGTCAAAAATGCCTAAAATTAGATATTTTTAATTACAGAAATCTGGATAGTAATTATATAAATCACAGTTCTATTTTTTGCTAACAAAAACCAAATCACCTTGCATTGGTAAAAACCAATATAGGGTTGCCCAGAACCTTTATTGTTCAAAAACATCATTTTTACCTTCTCCATGCTTTAAAAATCGAAACCTCAACAAAACTATTCCTTCAGGCTACACATGGCAGGGAAGATAAAGATCTTCAGATAGGGCTAACATAATTCAAGGAACCGAATTATGCCCTACCTAACTGACGGAGCATTTTTATATGATCCAAAAGCGCCGTAAAAAAGGACCTTTTGACCAAATAAGGTAAATTAAATTCCTCCGCAGTTTTTGAAACAATCCTTGAGAGCTTTTTATAATGAACATGGCAAATATTGGGGAATAGATGGTGTTCAACCTGAAAATTCAGCCCCCCGATCAACCAAGAGAAAAGGGTACTCCTTGGTGCATAGTTACTAGTAGTGGTCAATTGGTGCAATGTCCATTCATTATGAATTTCTCCAGTTTCATCTGCTTGGATAAATTTAGTACCCGGAACGATATGGGCTGTTTGAAAAACAAGACTTATACAAATTCCAGTGACAAAATGCATACTTAAAAAGGCAAAAACCACAATATAAGCAGGTAATGGCACCATAATCAAGGGTAAAACCAGGGCGTAGGAATAATAAACCATTTTCCAACCTGCAATTTTTAACAATTCTTTTTTGAAACTACCTGTGTTATCATAAAATCCCATTTTATGATAACGACAAGCTCTGACAAAATCCTTCATCGTAATCCATGAGATGGTAGAAAGTCCATAAAAGAGCCAAATATAAAGGTACTGAAAACGGTGTATCCAATAATGCTTAGTATTAGGAGAAAACCGCAAAAAAAATGGCACATTAATATCATCGTCTCCTTCTTCTATATTAGTGTAGGTATGATGAAGGATATTATGTTGAATTTTCCAAACAGAGGAATTGGCCCCGATTAAATTCATCGTATAGCCCAAATACCTATTGACAATAGGACTCTTCGAATACGAGCCATGTATAGCGTCATGCATTACCCCCATTCCTATACCGGCCATGCCAAAACCACTAATAATATATAAAGCAAAAAGCAGGAAAGTGTTTTCTACCATCCCTGAACAGATAAAAATGAGAGGGATAAAGAAAACGGAAAGCATAAACACGGTTTTTACTATCATGCTTCCATTACCAAATTTACTGATATTGTTATTTTTAAAATATTCATTCACTCTGATACGCAAAGCTTTTGAAAATTCAGACCTGCCACTATATGTAAATTTCAAATTTTTCATTGGATATTATTTATATCAATCTTGATTCAATAAGTGTCATCAACCGCTCTGCGCACTAAGAAATAATCCTATTCGCATTATTGAACCATCTTACTAAGTTGAAGCTTTTTTTATAATAATACCTTACAAAAGGACTGGTAGAGTTTGTAAATATCACACCTATGAGGATTTACCCGAAATCTTCCAATGAACTTAATTTCTCATACTTATTTCTTTGCAAAAAAGCTGTGATTTGAATTGACCGGAAAAACAAAAGACATTGAAATACAC
>NZ_BAAHAP010000218.1:0-1796 GCF_054777495.1 Echinicola sediminis
TGCTCTTTACCGGTTCCCTTATCCTTAGCGGGCCATTCAGGCAAACCATTCCACTTCCCCGCTCACCTTAATAAGGTCAATAGCCTTGAACAGGAAATTTCCTTTAAGAAAACCGCTTTTGAAAACAGTAAGGAAAGGATAGAAAAGTCCCAGGCGGAGCTCAGCAACATAGATGGGGAAATCAAAGGGCTACTCGACAATAACGAGATCAAGGACGATGAACTGATCGAGCTGTATTCAGAAAAAGAAGCCATTGAACTAGGGGTCACCGAAGCAGAGAAAAACTACTATGCCTCCCGTGGGAACATCGATGAGATGGAAAAAGGCATCCGGGCTTTTTCCAAGCAAAAAGAAGGCATAGATGCCATCATCATGGAGCTTCAAAACTCGCTGAACGAAATCAAACTCAAACTTTCCAGCATGAAGGAGCGGTTGAGCGTGGAGTTTGAAATCGATCTGGATGCCCTGATGGAAGAAGATCCTGAAGTAGCCCCTGAATATGCGGACAAATCTGATGACGAAATCCGTGAGGAAGTCAACAAAGCCAAACAACGCCTGGAAAAAATGGGACCGATCAACCCCATGGCCATGGAGGCTTACGATGAAATCAAGGAGCGTCATGTGTTTATCACCACTCAAAAAGAAGACCTGGCAAAAGCGAAGAACTCTTTGATGGATACCATCAAGGAGATTGACACCGTGGCCAAGGACACCTTCTTATCCGCCTTTGACCAGATCAAAACCAACTTCATCAAAGTATTCCGCTCACTGTTCACCGCAGAGGATGACTGTGACCTTAAGCTGACCGATCCCGACAATCCGCTGGAAAGCACCATAGAGATCATGGCCAAGCCAAAAGGCAAGCGCCCGCTCACTATCAACCAGCTTTCGGGCGGGGAGAAGACCTTGACGGCCACTTCCCTACTCTTCTCCATTTACTTGTTGAAGCCGGCACCTTTCTGTATCTTCGATGAGGTAGACGCCCCATTGGATGACGCCAATATTGACAAGTTCAACCAGATCATCCAGAAGTTTTCCCATGAGTCCCAGTTTATCATTGTGACCCATAACAAGCGTACCATGGCCAGCACCGATATCATCTACGGCATCACCATGATCGAGGCAGGGGTTTCGAGAGTGGTTCCGGTGGATTTGAGGGAATTGGAGGATATTATAGAGGACTGATTTTTTTATTGAAAGATTGAAAAATTACTAATTGTAAAATTTATTATTTGATTCGTTACAGATTTAATCAATATAGATTGAGTCATTTTTAAAATTATCATATATGGCTAAGAGAAAAGGAAAAGCTGAGTTTGCAAAATGGTTTGGTCCCACATTGGACGCCCTGAGATCTTTAGGGTATTCTGGAAAGCCAAGAGAAGTAGTTGACAAAATTGCGTCCGATTTAAACTTAGATGAAGACTTTTTAAATCAAACTTTAGATAAATCAGGCGCTAATAAATTTTATAATCAAGTTGCTTGGGCAAGACAATACCTCATTTGGGAAGGGTATCTGGATTCTTCAGTTAGAGGGACATGGAAACTAACAGATAGAGGTAAAGAAGCTCATTTAACCACAAATGATGCCTACGAAATCATCAAAGGCACCGACTATCCCAACCTGTTTGTGATACCGGCCGGGAATACAGAAGTGCAGTCGACGGAATTATTACTGAATGGCAAGCTGGCCCCGCTGTTTGACTACCTGGAAGAAACCTTTGATTTTATTATCCTTGATGCCGCACCGGTAGGAACATCCACAGACGCCTACATCCTGGCCGAGTGGAGTGATT
>NZ_BAAHAP010000219.1:0-1782 GCF_054777495.1 Echinicola sediminis
AGAAGCGGACCTTTCCGTTCTGGAAGCCCAAGATGCGGTGCTTGCTGATGGCGATCTTGTGGGAGTACCTGCCCAGGTATTCTATCACCTGCCTGGGGCCGAAGAAAGGTCTTTTGCAGTAGACGACCCATTTTTTGGCAAACAGCTCATGTGATGTGGCCCTGTCCAGCAAGCGTCTTTCCCTCAGTGCCTGTACCATCCTTGCCCTGAACACTACAGACATCTTCCTGACCGGAAAGAGGAACCTTCCCTTTGAGCGGGAGCTTTTCCATCTTCCCGATGCGGTCAGGCCGCCGGCCGGGACGATACAGTGGAGATGGGGATGAAGGCAGAGGTTTTGTCCCCAGGTATGTAGGAGGGCGACCATGCCCGTCCTTGCCCCGAGGAGTTTGGGATTGGCCGCAAAGTCCCTGATCACCGACCATGCGGTACGGAAGAGCAGCTGGTAGAGCAATTCGGGCCTCTGCAGTGCCAGTGCATTGAGGGTATCGGGCAGGGTGAAGACCACATGGAAGTAGGGGGTGTTCAACAGGTCCCTTTCGCGTTCGTTTATCCAGCGTTCTCGCAGGTGTCCCTGGCAGCGTGGACAGTGGCGGTTCCGGCAGCTGTTATAACTGATGTGCAGCCTGTTGCACTCCGGGTTGTCACAGCGGTCGATATGCCCGCCCATTTCGGCTGTCCTGCAGCGCATCAGTGCATAGAGGGTACGTGCCTTCCAGGAATTGGAAGCAATGGCAGGAATACCATGCCTGCAGGCCCTGATGATGTCTGCGAGCTGTACGTCGGGCTGCCTAAGCCCCATAGAGTTTTTCCAGTGGGCTGAACGGGGCCTTCCTGCCGACCCTTGCCACATGGAGGTAGACCAGTGTGGTGTTGATGTCCACGTGCCCGAGGAGTTCCTTGAGCGTGATGATGTCCGTTCCCATCTCGAGCAGGTGGGTGGCATAACTGTGGCGCAGGCAGTGGGCGGTGACCTGTTTGCGGATGCCACTGGCCCTTCTGGCCTCCCGTGCGGCCCATTGTACTCCCCTTGCGCTAAGCGGTACGGGTTTTCCTGAACTGTCCTTGCCGTTGAAAAGGTATACAGACGGCTTTTCTGCTTTCAGATAGGTTTTGATGCCCCGGACCAAAAGCTCGCAGAGGGGAACGTAGCGGTCCTTTCTCCCTTTCCCCTCCCGTACATGGAGCATTTTCCTGTCCATGTCGATATCGGTGATCCTGAGCTTGCAGAGTTCGAAGTTTCGCAATCCACAACCGTAGAGCAGGGCAAGGACCAACCGGTGCTTGAGCAGTTTTGGGGCCTTGAGCAGTTTCCTGATCTCCTGTTGGCTGAGGACAACGGGGAGCTTCTTGGGCCTTTCGATGGATGGCAGGATTACCCTGCTTTCTTTACGGTCAAAGATGCGGAACAGGTAGCGAAGTCCATAGACGGTGTGTTTGAAGAAGCTGTCCGATGGGGTATCGTGCTTGCTCTTGAGGTAATGGAGGTAATCCTGTATCGCCTCGTCATCCAGGGCCAACAGGTCACAGTTGAGGTGAAGCCCCATATGGGCGAGGCAACGGGCATAATTGGTCAGGGTGCTTTGGCTCTTGCCGGAAATCGCTACTGATCTTCTCAGCCTTTTGAACTCCATGGAAAATCCCGGCACATTTTCAATGGCCCTTTCAATGATGGTCTGGCTTTTTTTTCATAGCTTAAACTGTTAAAATTTACGATAAGGCTAATTTAGGAAGTTCCGGACAATCATGCCGGCTTCCTGCTTTAGCTGGATTCGTTCAACA
>NZ_BAAHAP010000220.1:0-1603 GCF_054777495.1 Echinicola sediminis
TGGGGAATTTTTAATCACAAGTTCTTTTCATTATTCAATCAAAAGAAAGAAGATATTCAGGACAGTAAAGAATATCCCGATGTAGTATATACAGAAATTCAAAGGTTTGATATTCAGTTTTCAAACTTTTCAAAGTATTTCATATCTACAACAAACGACTGTAATGTACTTATTAATTGTCTTAAAGAAGGGCTTGAAAGTATTGGAAAGCAAACTGCGATTATGGAATTCCAAAACTCAAGTAATTTGAGGATTGCGAAAGCTGATGACTTAGAACTCTACGAATTTCAATATCTTATACAATGGATGGACAATGAATTAAGAAACACAAAAAATTATGGGTTTGCTTTAAATTCCCATTTTTCCTTTTTCGGCATGTCGGATAAAAAAACCTTAAATAACATCATTGGAAAAACTTCATCGGGAGAAGTTTTTGCCTTCAACTTGGTAAATGGACAGAGAGACTATTTATCACACATTGAAAAGATGAATTTTAAATCAAAATATGGTACAAAATTCTTTCTAGAACTAATAAAAAATGCTGGTAACACCACCTAAGAGCAAGCGGGCGGTAAATGCTAATTGATAGCAGTTACCTTTTATAAACTTTGGTCGTAGAGGACAGTTAATCGGATTTAAATGCCCACCTGCTCTTAGACTTGGCCGTTGGTAGCCATTTGAAAAACAAACATGTTCAACTTTCTGAAATCAAATAAAAAGTACGAGCCACTCGACAAAGAACTGAGAAAGTACTTCGAGAACAATTTTCTATGGTTAATGCAGGAATTCCCTGAACCAAGAATTGAAGACCGTAGAATTCTGACACCTACAACATCAGACTTTCCAATAAAATGGAATAAAAGTCGAGAAAATGCAACTGAAGCTCTGAAAGTTATTTGTAGTAATATGCAACTTGACCCAAATGAAATAGAGCTTGATTTCTATGACAACGGACTAAAAGAAATTGACATGGGAACATCTGTGATTTTCATGGAATCAGACCCAGACAATCCAGAAGCTGCAGGACTATATCATCACGAAAAAGTTGATGGCAAATACAGCATTTCACTTGACGAAGCATTATTAGAAAGACCTGATAGTTTAATTGCAACAATTGCTCATGAACTATCTCATATAAAGTTGCTTGGCCAAAAAAACTTGAGCAAAACGATGAAATGCTCACTGACTTTACAACAGTATTTTTCGGACTTGGAATTTTCAATGCAAACTGTGCTTTTCAGTTTTATAATCAGACTGACCGTTGGGGACACAGTAACTTAGGGTATTTAAAAATTGACGAATGGTCTTATGCCTTGGCTTTGGTCGCATTTATAAGACATGAAGACGAACCCGAATGGAAGCAGTTTCTAAGCAAGACTATTAAAAGCGACTTTGAGAAGTGTCTGAGATATATGGTTGACAACGAAGAAGAAATCTTCAAATTTGACGATGAAAAAGAATAAAAAAAACGGCTACCAATAACTAAGCATTCGTGTGGCCGGAACGGCCGAACATGAATGCAGTGTTGAACGGTTGGTGCTGGGAAAGGGGTCATTATGGGGAAAGCTTTTTCCCCTTTTGTGTTTTTGGAGGACTGGGGCCA
>NZ_BAAHAP010000221.1:0-1543 GCF_054777495.1 Echinicola sediminis
AGGATTGGCTTATACAAGACCTCACCCAAAAACCTTAATGCCCTTAACCCCTTCATTTCTTAATGGTTTAACTCTGATCAGGGTATATGTTAAATACGTCCCCAATAACTAATTCCCTACTTTACGTCAATATTATAAACAAAGGCACGGTACTTCAGCAAGGCCACAAACACAGCGCCTCCCATTGCATTCCCCAACAGGGCAAAAAACTGGAAGTTGAGGTACTTGGCAAAATTGATCTTTTCCGAACTCAGCAGGCCTGAAAAGACCTCAACATTACCAACAATACTGTGATGCAAACCTGTAAAGGACATGGTGGCCGTAATGATAAAGATGATGAAAATACGGCTGAGTGTATCTGTGGAAGAAGACATTAACCAAGAAAGCAGGCCCATAAGCCATCCGGCCAAGACCGCACTGCTAAATATGACCACCGATTTATGATCTGTCACGTGCAGGGCAATCTTTTCAACGGTATACATGTCAAAAATCCCCAATCTAGGAGCAATCCACACCAGCAGCAAACTTATGGCATAGCCGCCGGCGATATTCCCCGTAATTACCAAACCCCAAATTCTTAGCAAGCTACGGATCCCCCTCTTATTATTCAGCACTGGCAAGGTCAGCAATGAAGTCTGTTCGGTAAACAAGATGGACTGGCCTAAAATCACCATGATAAAGCCAATGGGATAAACTAAGGAGATCAGTTTAAAGCTGTTTTCTTCTCCCACAATGTCTGCGAAATGAAAAAAAACAGAACAGATCAACAGGTAACTAAAGCCGATCTCCAACCCTGCAGTAAAGGAACTCAGTAAAAGGCTGCTCGACTTGCGGTCATAGGTTTCCAGGCCCTCACTTATCTGCTGTTTGAGGATCTCCCCATGGGATTTGGTGCCGTCCTTTGACTTGGAAGAGGACTTCTTAAGCTCCGAATCAATGCTCCGTTGACGTTTTTTTTCTTCTTTATCAGCCATAGTAAAAAGGGTAAGGTTCCAACAGCACAAAATCCATTCCTTATATTAGGAAAAAACTCCTATCGAAGCAAAAATCCCACCTTATAGGTCAACATCGCATGCCAACCATATAATCTATCATAACCGGTGACTGAAAGATCGACGGATTGCTTTCGGGTAGCTTGATTTGCTTTCCAGTCAAAGGACAATTGAGTGATCAAGCCCAGCTGACTTCTTGAAATCCTATTATAACCATTTGACACCAACTCATTATTCTCGTCATTACCATAACCTCGGAAATAATTATCGACCCCAAAATGATAAGAAGGCCCTGCTGCTAAACCCACCCTCAATCCTTTGTCGGTTTTTAGCATATCCGCCTGAAAAGCAAAATTGGCCAGAAAACCCGTGCTTCTATCGGCCATCGAAGGATAGGGGTTGGCATTGGACTTTTTCTGTGAAAAATCCGTCGATTGAAAAAGAAGCAATGAGGGATTAAGAGAAAGACGATTATTGAGGTAATAACTAAGATCATTACTGATATTGATTCCAGGGATTCCCATATTACCCTCTACGCCTACTCCCCCACC
>NZ_BAAHAP010000222.1:0-1488 GCF_054777495.1 Echinicola sediminis
GTTTTATTTTTTCTCCCTCTTAGAAGGGACATGTGAAGCAAGTACCTATGGAAAAGTTTCTGTCTGCCAAAGCGCTTAAGGAGGAATTTGACCCTTATTATGAATTGGATATTTCAGTATATGAAAAGTTGTCACCTTACCTGATAAAAAAGGTTTACAGAAGAGGCACAGTTCTCAAGGGATCCGGTGAAGTAGAACAATGTGCAAGATATGTTTATAAAGGAACATTGGCCATGCTCTATCCAGCGGAAAGCGGCAGGGATTACAGAGTAAAAATATTCAAACAGGGAAGGGTGGCCGTTGATCTATTTAGTTATCTAAAAAAAACTCCCACGCCCTATATCATCAAACCTGTGGAGTACTCCACTGTTTTGGAATTGAGGCCGGAAGCAGAATCAGCACTCCTTACTACCATTCCCGAGATCAACAATCTTTCCACTGCAATCAATCAGGCCATTGCCCACCATTCGGATGAGTGGCAGCAAATCTTTACTTTACCCCTGAAGGAAGGATTGCTCAAATTGTCATCGGAACAGTTCCAAACTGAAAGGTCTTTTCTGAGTATCAAAGACCGAAGCTACCTCTTCAAATGTTCGGTTTCCAAAATTACCAGAACGATGAAGGAACTTGGACTTTTACGATAAGCCCCCACCTCTTTCACGAATATCCATCATATGAATTTGTTTAGTAACAGTGCCTAAAAATCCCCTCATCTTCTTAATAAATAGAGGTTTTACTTTGTTAGTTTCAAAAAATTGTTGAAGCATTTTTCTACAGTTGGGCCAACTTTCTTTGTCCCTGAATTAATAAATAACCATAAGTAAATAGTGAATGAACCAGGAATTAACACACCTTGGAGTGGATGTTCCTTTATTGAATACCCATTTCGAAAAAGCTAACCGGATTGTTATTAAATGGGCAATATCAAACCGATTGTTTCTAAATGACAGGGAAAGGAGCCGTTGTATTGATCAACAACTCAACAAATTTGCAGCCAGGTTATTTCCTAATGCCAATGAGCAGGAGCTAGTCCATATTTCACAATTGTTTTTAGTACTCTTTTGCCTTGATGACAGGGCCGACAGATTATCCGGTCGGTCAAGAATTAATTTCTGGAAGGAACTGATCCGACAATATGACCACATCCACACAGGCCTCCACTCCAATAACACCGATGCAATAGGAAAATTGTTCTGGGAAATCCATTGGGGCTGGTTTAGAGACAGGGCAAGAAGTAAAACACTGGGCACCTTACTTACCAAGTACATCCGAAAGTTTCTTAAAGCAGGATTATGGGAAGCCAAAAACCTGACTAAAGACACCCCGCCCGCGATCATCAAATATATCCACCAATTAAAGCACTGCTCAGGTGCGGGAATTGCCATAGAGTTGGTCGCTTACCTTAACGACAATGACCTCCCCTCTCAGTTATTCCATCATCCCAAACTTGTGCCCTTATCCCATACCCTTACCGAATTGATCTGCTAC
>NZ_BAAHAP010000223.1:0-1457 GCF_054777495.1 Echinicola sediminis
GCTTGACGAGGTCGAGGGCGGAGCGCGCGGCCGTGTGAAGCAGGCGCGCGGCGTCTTCGCCAAAGTCCGACTCGACGCGGTCGTAAGTGGTATCGAAGAAGGTGTTGAGGTGACCGTTATTACTTGTGTGCCTAACTTTCCAAAGGGGATAGTCTATGAAGGATACAAGAATAAAATTTATCAAACAGAGAAAATTGATGGGATAAAAGTAATAAGGGTTTGGTCCTTTATAGTAGCCAATGAGGGAGTTTTTAAGAGAGTGTTAGATTATTTAAGCTATGCTATTATGGCATTCTGGGTCGGAATGTTTGTGAAAACGGATTTAATCATTGCTACTTCACCACAGTTTTTTACTGCTATTTCAGGATGGTTTTTATCTTTTTTTAAAAGGAAAAAATGGGTCATGGAGGTGAGGGATTTGTGGCCTGAATCTATTACAGCAGTAGGGGCAATGAAAAGTAACTTAATTATTCGTTTTTTCGAGTGGCTTGAGTTAAAAATGTACAGGTCAGCAGATCATGTAGTGGTGGTAACCGATACCTTTAAACGTAAAATTATTCAAAAAGGGATTGATGGTGGGAAAATAAGCGTTTTTAAAAATGGGGCCAATTTGGATTTGTTTAAGGTATCTGAGAAACCTAAACATTTACTTCTAAAACATCAGGTACAAAATAAATTTATATTTGCCTACATTGGGACACATGGTTTGGCTCATGGATTACATTTTATTTTAAATAGCATTAATGAACTACAGGAATCCCATCCAGATCTTTTATTTTTATTTATAGGCGATGGAGCAGAAAAGAAAAAGTTAGTTGAGATGGCTGAGGGGAGTCAGCTTAAGAATGTGTTATTCTTAGATTCTGTGCCTAAAAGTGAAGTGGTAGACTATTTAAATCTAATGGATGTGGCTTTGGTTAATTTAAGAAAAAGTGATACATTCTTAACCGTAATTCCTTCCAAGATTTTTGAAGCTGCTGCAGTAGGGAAACCTATTCTATTGGGACTTGAAGGAGAGACAAAAGGAATAATAGAAAATTATGATGCGGGAATATGCTTTTTACCGGAAGATAAAAATACATTTCTGGAAAAAGTAAAGTTGATTTCGGAGAATAAAAAAAGATACTACGAATGCCAAACTGGTTGTTTTAAGTTGGCCAAAGATTTTGATAGGAAAAAGATAGCCAATCAGCTTTTAAATAAATTAAAAGAACTTGATTTAAGTTGAGTAGTTTTTTTTTGCTGTTTTTTACATAAGTTAACCCTGTTTTTATCGCCTAGAAACTAAGAAAATGCTATCCTAAAATCTTCTCATGGAAATCCAATATGAAAAGCATAATACCATTGACATCTAGCAATCTCAACGGTCTTTTGAAAAGAGTAGAACGGAACACTCATAAATTCAAGAAAGGATAATAGGATTAACCCATAATTGGTCTCCATATTCCAATAGGAAC
>NZ_BAAHAP010000224.1:0-1387 GCF_054777495.1 Echinicola sediminis
TTAAACTTGATCTTTCAAAGGTGGCACGGTTCGAACCGAAATCCGAACTGGAAATGGCACGGTTTAAACCGAAAGGCCTGGCACAGTTTGACCGAAAAGGGTGGCACAATTCAAACCGTTATATCCAACATATAATGTGTCATATAGTTCGACTTCACCTTCGGATAAAATTTCGCCTTTAAATACATTTAATGCAGATTCATAAGAACTAAAGATATCACTTTCAGCACATGAACATCCAAGACCGTTGATTTTGGTTAACAGGATAATTGCCACTATTAAACAGTACTTTTTCATATATTCTGGTTCTCAAGCTAGTCCACCATATTTATTTCAATATTTTTTTTCAATTTAATCCCCCTCTTAAAACTAAAACTCCCAAAAACAAATAAAATGCCCTACATAGGATATGTTACCCATCTACCCCCTCTCAAAAAAGTACCTCCTTTGCTTAGTTTTCAACCAAAAGTAAACGTGTCCTATATGTATCTATAGGAGAAACGAGCGTGAAGAATACATTCAGTGACTGTTTTTAGCGAGTAGCCAGCTTGCAGGGCAGACCCTACCCTGTTCCCAAGATTAAAATTTGTTCAGCAAAACTGGAATTACATATTTCCAGAATAAAAGGGTGATTGGCATGCTTCACCTAGTCAGGGTGGCAAATTACGACCTGTCACTTTGATCATAAACTCATACCTAAATCTACAAATCCTTAACCACACGGTCGATTTTCTTATCGCGCAATTCAATTTGAAAATCGGACTGGCCAACAAAGGCCTGGAGATAGTTTTTGTCTTCCTCCCAGATAAAGGTATCTCCTAAGATAATATCGGTGGGCTTGCCAAACTGATCCGTGAAATACTGATTGAAGAATTTGGCCAGTGAAGCCAAGTCAGTAAAATCTTCTTTTCTGAATGTCCACCGGATCTTATAGAGTTCATCCTTATAGAAAATCAGGTTGAGCTTGGAAGCCTGCTTTCGGGCCACAAAAAGATGGCTATGTTCTTTATATATCCCTTCTTGGATACCGTTTTTTATGTTACGTTTGACTGCTTTTTGGAGCCATTCATTCCGTTGGTAAATGGTCTCTTCCCCTGTGATGAGCTGAAGACTTTCCTGATAATGCTGCAAGGTGTGGTTAAGCTTGATGTCATTGAGCCCATTGGCTTCATCCAGGGATTGCTGGCCGAAAGCCAAGAAATTGTAGATTCCGATGATCCTGACCACCAATCCGGTCATCTTGACCACCCCTTTAAAAGGTTTTTTCAGTTAGCGTTATAATGGCGTTTAAAGTTATCGTTTTTTTCTCATTGATTCACCTTTGAGCTCGATTCTGTGGGCAGTGTGCACCAGTCTGTCCAGTATGGCATCGGCTATTGTACTGTCC
>NZ_BAAHAP010000225.1:0-1352 GCF_054777495.1 Echinicola sediminis
GTGATTTGCTTTTCGATCTCAGAAAGGCGTCCTGTGTCAGCACCTTTGTTGTCAAGCTCACCATTCCTTTCATTCTTTAAACTTGCAATCTTTTTGTTGATTTGGTTTTGCTTCTCCTCAATCTGCTGCTGCAGCATTAGAATTTTATTCTTGTTCTCTCCCTTTAACTCATTAGTTCTACGTGTTTTTTCCTTTTGTTTGTTTTCTTTGTTTTTTCGAAGCTTTGATTTACTTAATTCTAAAGCTTCAGCTGCCTTTTCCCTTAAAACAATGGCTTTATCAATTTCAACTTGGATTTTTTCTAATGCTTCCAGTTTTTCATTTAAAGCTTTGTTGGTGAAACTGCCCTTGTCCAGTTCGCTTTTTTCTATTTGCCTTTTCTGTTGTTCACATAGGTATTCTGCTTGTCGTACTTTTTCTTTGAGTGTTTTTATTTTTGGGAGGTTGCGCCGTTGAATATTCTCCTTCTCCTTTTTTAAAGAATTGGTAAGCTCTTGAATGTCGTTTTGATAATGTTCAATATTTTCACTTAGCTTACCTAGTTCAAACTGGTAATCGTCAATGGTCTTTATTTTTGACTCTATTTCATTAAGGTTAATTTCAAGCCCATATAAAGAAGAGCCGTCTATTAGTTTTGGAGACAGACCGTCTTGAAAAAGCAGATTTTCATCAATTACTTTTCCGATACTGTTTTCCCATCCCGGTTTGTTTTGGTTTAACCAACCATATAAAGAGTCTTTACTTTTATTTATCTTTTCTTCTGTATCATTCTTGTTTTGTACGGCAATATTTAATGCTTCCTGAAGCCTCTCTTTTGTTCGTTCACTATTCTTTTCGGCTTCTGAATTTTCGAAATTCCATTTTGTTTGCAGGGTTTCTATTTGTTGTTTATAAGTAGAGATATTATTAGATTCCTGTTTAAAAGCCAGATTCGAATCATTTATTTCCTTTTGGGCTTGTTCAATTTCTTTCTCATATAGCTTTGTGTGCTTTATTCCAACTTTCTGCTTGTCCAGAATATGAATATCCTCTACTTTTCTTGTTAGTTCGTTTTCTTTATCTTTTAATTCAGTTTCATGTTCAATTTCCAACGAATCGAAGAGCTTATCATATTCGCTGTTAAGTTTGGATAAATACTGAATTTCATCCCTTTCGATTTCAACCTTTTGGTTTTCCTTTTGGGTCATATATAAATTAAGCTGATGCTCCTGCTCTTTAATTAGGACATCGAATTTTTGATTGATATCGCTATACTTATTCGTTAAAAGAGAACGTTCATTTTTTAACGTGTCTAGTTCCAATTTCTTTTCTTCATTGGCAGATACACGAGTAATCAACTCATTAATATTTAT
>NZ_BAAHAP010000226.1:0-1248 GCF_054777495.1 Echinicola sediminis
GTTGTTAAAACCCCATTAAATGGAATCTAAGAAAAAAAGACCCGCTATTCTGGTTGGCGTATTATCAGAAGTGTTGGAGTTGTGCGGTTTAAGTGATCTTGTAATTTTTGGAGCATTCGATAAGGATGCTGAAATGTGTGGAAATTACGGGGTGAGATATTTGGGAAATGATGATAATGCCAAAGCTCAATTTGCTGGGCTTAAGGATAAAAATGTTGTTTTAGTGCCTGATGAGCCAAAAATTAGAGAGAAACTACATAAGTTTTACAGAGATATAGGGTATAAATTTTGCCATTTAATTTCTCCCAATTCTTATTTATCTCCTTCTGCTATACTGAAGGAAGGTGTCATGGTACAATCTTTCGTAAATATATCATGTAATGTCAAGGTAGGGGGCTTTGTACGTCTCAATACCTATTGTAATGTTATGCATGATGTTGAGATAGGAGATTATACTACAATAGCTCCCAATGCAGTCGTATTAGGGAATGTCAAAATTGGAAAATGTTGTTATATAGGTGCAAATGCAACAATTTTACCAGGACTTATAGTCTGTTCAAATACTGTGGTAGGGGCAGGAGCTGTTGTTACTAAAAATATCACTGAGCCAGGTACGTATGTAGGTGTTCCCGCAAAAAGGGTTTTATTAAATAAAAGATAGTTGATTATGGTCGATTTTTCTGATTTATTAGTTCATAAACGTATATCCATAAGAGAATCTCTTGAATTAATGGATTCTCTTAGAAAGAAGCTTTTAATAGTAATAGACAATGAAGATAAATTTGTTTCATTGTTATCTATTGGAGATTGTCAAAGGGCTATTTTAAAAGGAGTAGATTTAGAGCGTTGTATTGAAGAAATATTAATAAGCGAAAATATTGTAGCGTCTCCTTGGGAATCTGAAAAAGAGATCAAGTCAAAAATGCTAAAGATAAGGGCTGAATTTATGCCTATTGTCGATGAATTAGGACAGATCTCAGACGTTATCTTTTGGGAGGATGTTTTTGGAAATGAAACGGAGCGGCCATTAAATAAATTCGATTTACCCGTAGTGATAATGGCAGGAGGTTTTGGCACTAGATTAAAACCGATCACAAATGTTTTGCCCAAGCCCCTTATCCCCATTGGTGATAAAAGCATGCTAGAGGAGATTTTTTTGAAATTTTACCGGCATGATTCTAAGAGGTTCTTTATTTCGGTGAACTACAAAGCAGATCTTATCGAATATTATCTCAAAAGCTTGAATTT
>NZ_BAAHAP010000227.1:0-1227 GCF_054777495.1 Echinicola sediminis
CCGATATTCTTATGGATCAGGCAAGGTTTAATTGATAATTAATTTCATATTTTCTGTTATCCCGGACTAGAGCAAAGATTCGGTTAATTAGTTTTGCCCGCACCGCATTAATGACCGTCATTTTATTTTTTCCCTCTGCTACTTTCCTGTCAAAATAGTCTCTGAACTCTCCTGTCATTTTCACAGCTGATAAGGCTGCCATATGGAATAATTTTTTTAGATCCATGTTGGCTCTGTATGAGACTTTTCTCCGGGACCGTTGACTTGTTCCTGATTCAAAGGCAAAGGGGGCGACTCCTGCATGACAGGCGAATTTCCTTCCAGAATTGAATTTAGTGAAGGCACTGGTCGCTATAATTGTGTGGATGGCAACCTGATCACCGATTCCGCCTATAGAAGTAAGTATGGATTTTTGGTTGCTCAGTTCTTTGCTGGATTCCAATAGAGACTTGATCTGCAGATCGATTTCCTTGATCAACTTGGTCAAGGAGTCTACCTGTTTTTTGAGACGCTTTTTCCTGGCCTTGTAAAGCCCTTCATCCATAAAGCCCTTCAGGTCTTTGATTTGTGCCCTGTACTTTGCTCTTTCTTTGATAAACAGTTCGCGTTCAGTAGACAGTGACCTGACCGACTCCAATACATCGTCCTCCGTTCTCTGAATTTTCGCTTTGTCCTGATGCCTTCTTGCATAATCGGCAATACGGATGGCGTCCACCTTGTCATTTTTATAACGGGTAACACCTGAACGTAACTTGATTTCAGCGCCACTTTCAAGCCATAGAGAATAGCCCTCTTCCAGACAGACTTTACGTAATGGATAACAATAATGCCCTGTGAATTCTGCACAGACCAAAGAGTTTTCCATGTTCAGTTGCTTGGATAGTTTTTTTAAAAAACGTTTGATCGACAAGGGTTTGTTTTCAATTTTAAAACTTTCCACTTCCGCATCCTGGTTTAGAAAAGCAATGTCCAAGGTTAATTTGCTTACATCAATTCCAATAAATAATTCAAATTGCATACTTTCGTTGTTAGATAATTGAAGTAAAGAACCGCTACCTAATAACCTTAATAGGTTTGGCTGATATCTTATACAGGTCTTGGTTCTTAAAGCCTGTCAGTCCCAAATATCGGGTTAGATCTCTTACATCTAAGGCTATCGCTGGGTCACTGACGGGGCTTCAATTATACTTCAAAACATTCCATTTTTCAACCACTCAAACCTAAGGT
>NZ_BAAHAP010000228.1:0-1193 GCF_054777495.1 Echinicola sediminis
AGTCAATAAGGAAGACTCCTTCCCGCTAATGCCTTTGACCACCTTGGAATACCAACTCAACACCTTAGAGCAGTTTATAAAATCAGGATAAGCTGCCAAGCATCAAAGGAGTACTGTAGGTTGGTTAGTGGTTATTGGGTTATTCGTGATTGCGGATTCGAGCAAATCAACATTTATCTGAATTCGCTTTATAACCGTCACTGCGAGGAGGGACGACGCGGCAGTCTCGCTTCGACACTTCGATTGACTCAGTGACCACCGGCTCAGCAAGCAAAGGGGAACTTTTCAATTTTATCCATGCCACCAGACGCGCCTGTACAACCGAGAAAAAGAGGCTTGCCATGGTGGCAAGCCTCTTTTTTGTCTATCAAACCACTTTAGCAAAATTGCTAGTTAGTTATTGCTTAGAGAAGCTGGTCGGGATTTGAAATCCCGACCTTCCCATAAAAGGGCTATGCATCCCCTAAAATCAAAACAACAATAACCTTTGGACTCTGGTTATTCATGATTGCGGATTCGAGCAAATCAACATTTAACTGAATTCGTTTTATGAACGTCACTGCGAACAGGTACGACGCGGCAGTCTCGCTTTGACAGATGAGATTGCCTGCCCTCTCTGCCTCGTTACCCCCTACCCCCCTTAAGGGGGAACTTCTCCACCGTGCCTGTCTGCCCAGACGGATCGACACAACCGAGATTAGTTATTGGGTTATTGGTTACTTGTTATTGGTGATTCGAAATTCGAATAAATTAATCTGACTATCCGAAATTTTACACCTGGCATAAATGAAACAAAATACCCCCTATCCCCTAAAGGGGGGAACTTCTCCACCACACCTGTCTGCCCAGGCGGATCGGCACAATCGAGAAAAAGAGGCTTTATGCGGAATACAATTGGAAATAAAATTTAAGTATTCGGGTAGATTAAGGTGTCTACGTTCAAAAAAACTTTTATCGAGATTGGCAAACAACGGGTTATGAACTACCATAATTGGAAGATAGGTCTGTAAAGGGATCAAATTAGGCGCTTCTAGCCTTGGTTTAGCACAGAGACATCCAAAACCAACCTGTACTAAGCTACTTGCACTAATCAAAACTTACCCCAAAGGGGTATAATATAAATAACCCCGGGCCTGTCTGCCCAGCCAGGCAAGCCGACGAAGGAGGTGCAACCCGGGGTCTGGGCATACAAT
>NZ_BAAHAP010000229.1:0-1183 GCF_054777495.1 Echinicola sediminis
TGTTTCGATTGCACACATCAGCTTTATCAGTATCCCTTAACCAAGTTCGAGAGAAATCTCTATTTCCTGTTTACATTGTTGAACGGGTAATGACTCCAACTTATTGATAGTGTTTTATGTTCAGATAATGCCCGATGACTTTGTCATGCAGCTCCACCGATTTTGAGAACGACAGCGACTTCCGTCCCAGCCGTGCCAGGTGCTGCCTCAGATTCAGGTTATGCCGCTCAATTCGCTGCGTATATCGCTTGCTGATTACGTGCAGCTTTCCCTTCAGGCGGGATTCATACAGCGGCCAGCCATCCGTCATCCATATCACCACGTCAAAGGGTGACAGCAGGCTCATAAGACGCCCCAGCGTCGCCATAGTGCGTTCACCGAATACGTGCGCAACAACCGTCTTCCGGAGCCTGTCATACGCGTAAAACAGCCAGCGCTGGCGCGATTTAGCCCCGACATAGCCCCACTGTTCGTCCATTTCCGCGCAGACGATGACGTCACTGCCCGGCTGTATGCGCGAGGTTACCGACTGCGGCCTGAGTTTTTTAAGTGACGTAAAATCGTGTTGAGGCCAACGCCCATAATGCGGGCAGTTGCCCGGCATCCAACGCCATTCATGGCCATATCAATGATTTTCTGGTGCGTACCGGGTTGAGAAGCGGTGTAAGTGAACTGCAGTTGCCATGTTTTACGGCAGTGAGAGCAGAGATAGCGCTGATGTCCGGCGGTGCTTTTGCCGTTACGCACCACCCCGTCAGTAGCTGAACAGGAGGGACAGCTGATAGAAACAGAAGCCACTGGAGCACCTCAAAAACACCATCATACACTAAATCAGTAAGTTGGCAGCATCACCGGCATTCAAAATCATTATGGCCGCGATCTATTTCTGGCTGTTCTCTATCACTTTTGGCGGCATCGTCGCTCATGGGTAAGGGGAGTATATTAGCCATTTGGAACCCCACGGTCTCTTGCGGGTTTAATTAAGAACCCGCAAGAAAAACACGAATTGGGCTATATTTTTCCGCCTACGCCATTAAACTTCTCAATAAACGAGACGATTTTCTGAAGCGACTTGCGCAGCTAACGGGCAGTATGGCCGCAGCATTAACCGTTTTACCGCTTCTGGAAGTCAACTATGCGCATGCCGAAACGGTACCTAAACAGGACGATCGTATCAAAACAG
>NZ_BAAHAP010000230.1:0-1093 GCF_054777495.1 Echinicola sediminis
CAAAGCTTATCTTTCCAACTGCTAATTTTCTTACCTCTGGATCTTCATCAGCTTTTGCAATGATAGTTAGATGGGGGCCAAAGGTTATTTTACTGACGGCATCTTTTCTAACTCCCGGGTTTGGATCAGTTGTTGCAATAACATAGAGAATAGAGTCAGAATCAGTAGCTTCTAATGTTGTTATTGTTTTTTCAGTTGAATTATTATGTGTTGAACTGACGCTACAGCTAATGAGTAAAACAATAATTAAGGGAGTAATAAAAAATTGAAGTGCTTTCATAGATTATTGTCGGTTTAGATTTAGGTAGCCTAACGGTTTCGGGCTTTGCGTTCGGGCGGGTTTCGGAGCACAAACTTATCACCACGTTAAGCCATTGATTAAGTGTTATTTCGTTCAAATATAGCACTATCCGCGCAATGTTTTATGACCGTGTGTTGGCTGCAGTTATTTTTATCTAATATATTTGTTTACCTCAAAATTGAATAATTCGGTTTGTGTTTTCATAAAATCCTTAAAAGTTTGATTACTCTTCAAATTACCATTAATATCAAGTTCAAGATTTCTTATTTGGTCATTTTCTTTTAGAACTTTACTAATACTAGGATTCAATCCAATTCTAGTTAAGTTTATCAAGTCTTTATCATTGCTACCATAAACTGCTAATAAATATGTCTCTTCACTTATAAAATTGAAGTCGAATAAAAATGTGATTAGCTTTTTGAGCTTAAAGCTGACAAAATCTTCCTCTAACTTAATTTTTACCAAACAGATATTTGCAAGTTTTTGCCTTGATTTTCCTTTAAGGTTGATATAAACTTCATTCTGATACTCACGATTTTTATATTTATCTGATTGTCTTGCAACCTCCCCGAATGAACTACCTATAAATAAATATGAATCTGAAACATCATTAGCTTTTTCTTCGAAATAAGTAAGCGTACTGGCTATTTTCTCTTTTAAACTTAAAAGTTGAAATATGTTAATGTAGTTTTTGTAATAAGCTCTTGCTTTTGGATTCTTTAAACGCTCTAGTTCAAAATCTTTTATTTCATTTTCTAAGTTTCTAATAAACACCTCATATATGGTTTTAAT
>NZ_BAAHAP010000231.1:0-1092 GCF_054777495.1 Echinicola sediminis
TCCTTATCCTTCCCCTCCAATAATTCATCCAGCTCTTGGTAAGTCCAGGATGTTCAGTCAATATCCCAATATGTAAAGCAAAAAAAATACGCTTTTATAAACGACCTGAAACAAAGCTTTTATTTCTCATACGAAGAAAAAAATTATCAATTCCACATTGTAGATAGATTTGCTTCCTTTCCTCTATACTACATTGAAAATAGGGGTAGATTGTTGGTCTCTGAGGATATCTCAGATCTCATCCCTCATTTACCAAAAACTGAATTTGATTCTTTAGGGTACTACACTACAGGAGGACTTTTAAATGGTGAACGTACCGAATTAACTCCTTTTATAGGGATAAATCGAGTCTTACCAGGTCATTACCTTATCTGGGAACCGGGAAAGACAAAAAAACACTGTTATTGGTCATTCCAACAATTTAAGGGAAAGGTGTTTCAAGGCTCCTTTGAGGAAGCAGGTGAAGAACTTGGTTTTCTGATCAGGCAGGCTGTAAGTAGATGTCATCAGTTTGCTCCACAAGCAGCATTACATTTGAGCGGAGGTTTTGACAGTGGCAGTATTGCTTCATTAATTTGTAACCAATCTCAAGAACGTCGGAGAACCTACTCTTTTGCATTTAACGAGCATTATTCAGAACATAGGAAGGAAGAGGCTAGTTTTATTCCCAAATACCAACAGCATTATCCTCAGATCGACCCCCACAAAATTATCATGGACGATCCTTTATCGCTGGAAGGTGAATTTCTCCAACATCCTGGAAACTGGTATGGAATTACTAAAAAACATTACGCTTACTTAATCACTCAACAAGCAGATGTAGAAAGAAAATCGTGCATTTTTACCGGGCTTGGTGGAGATGAGTTAGCTAGCTATGGTCATAAATATCAAAATAGCACAATCAATATTCCTAATGATTTTACAAATCATATTTTTCAACAATACCACAGGCAGATGAGAGCAACTAAACATCATATAAAATATTGGCTGGGAAAAACCGATAAAGCGATCATTAAAAGCAATCAGATCAATTCCTTACTCACTGAACCTAGATTTTGGTACCAACCAAGCTTTATCCGTGAATGTGAGCCC
>NZ_BAAHAP010000232.1:0-1089 GCF_054777495.1 Echinicola sediminis
GTTAAAAAAACATCTAAATGGACATAACTGAAAGGCATGAGTTAATCTTAAAAAAACTCCAAGAAGACGGAAAAGTAAAAATTCAGGAATTAAGCGACCTACTAAATGTCTCAGGGGTAACCATCAGAAAAGACTTAAAACTTTTAGAGGACAAACAGTTACTTTTTCGCACAAAGGGAGGGGCTTCCACCAACAACCCATACATGAATGAAAGACCTATTAATGAAAAAGAACTAATTAACTTTGAGGAAAAAGAAAAAATTGCAAAAGAAGCGGTAAAATTAATTGGAAACAATGACTCAATCATCATAGGTTCCGGAACAACAGTTTACCAATTGGCAAAACACCTTAATCCCCAAAATCGCCTAAACGTGATTACTCCTGCAGTAAAAGTAACAATAGAACTGTGCGACAAACCAAATATTGAAACTATTCAATTGGGAGGAATAATAAGAAAAAGTTCCTCTTCTATAACAGGGTCAGATGCTGAAAACACACTTGAAAACATTTCCTCAGGACTATTATTTCTTGGTGTTGATGGGATAGATTTAGATTTCGGTATATCTATTACCAACCTAGCCGAAGCTACATTGAACAAAAAAATGATTGATGCTTCCCAATCACTGATTGTTTTGGCTGACAGCTCCAAATTTGGAAGAAGGGGGCTAGGCAAGATATGTTCATTGGATCAAGTTCAATACATTATTACTGATGAAAAAGCTCCGTCAGGCATGATTAAGTCACTTTTAGAAAGAGATATAAAAGTAATTATAGCCAAATAAAAGCCCTATATTAAAAAATCAATCTTTAACTAGAAAAACATTTGTGTTGAGTAAACCAAAGGATTGTCTGCTTACATTCTAAACCTATTTTTTTAGGATTATAAAGAATAAAATAAGGAAAACGTAAAAAATGATTTGAAAAAAACAAAGTGTGTGTAGGGGGCAATTATTCATAATTTTGAGACTGTAATCTAAACTCTGTCTGAGACTTTGAAAATCAATTAAAGTTCATAAGATAGAGATATGAGAGAAGAACAAGAATCAGCATTTAAGAAGAAAGTACTGGACCAGTTTTTATCAGGAGAGT
>NZ_BAAHAP010000233.1:0-1082 GCF_054777495.1 Echinicola sediminis
TTGCATTTCCTTGTAATTATATTCTAAATACTCCTTTAATATATTAGGAAGTTTTCCATGCAGATATACAATCCCATTTAATATATATTTTACAATATCAATATCTTCAGAAACTTCTGTAGATATTACATTTGATATTCTTTTTAGATTAGAATTCTCTATTGATTCATTTACTTTACTATTAATCTTTTCTGCAATATCCTCTACAATCTTAGGTCTATATGTATAAATGAAGTTTTTCTTTTTAGAATTAGAAATAATATAGTCATCGAAAACTATTTCACTACCTAAGTGGTATAGCTCATCTGTGTATCGATTATAACTAAATAGTTTGCCTTTTTTGTCAAGGTAAAAAGTGTCAAATGCTTTTAAATTATGTTTTATCGTACTTTCAAATATCTGACCTTCAGATGTGTTTTTAATTTTAAGATTTGAAATATCAGAGACCAGTGGGGATAAATACAATAATCGATGTGAATTATTTTTTTTATAATTCAGCATCACTAATCTAGATAGTAAGAAATTCCTACTGTTATTATTCAATAAATTGTGAGCTTCATCAATAAACATTATATCGAATGATAACTCAAATTTATTAAGAAGTCTTGTTGCTCTCTCCTGAGTTAGTATCCCAATAAACCTATCTTCATTATTATACATTTCATCGTGAAGAATTAGCTTATAATTAAGGTCTAAGTTTCTTATGTCATTGTAAGTTTGTACAATAAGTGATTTTGTTGGGACAACAACAACAATCTTTTTGTAGTCATTTTGAACAATAACGTCTCTTATTATAGAACTTTTTCCAAATGAAGTTGGAGCAATATAAGCAGTATCAATTGACTTAATGCTTTCATATATTTCTTGAGACCTATTGTATTGCTCAATAGTTTCAACATAATGTTCTTTCGAATAGACCTTTTTAACTTGATTGTTTATTATTGCTTCGTGAAGATATTTTTCTTCTAATAATCCATTTTTTAAAATAAAATTAGAGATAGGATAAAAACCTATTTGAAGTGAAATATCATATAAAGGTTTATAGTCTGCATACAATAAAGAATATTTCAGAACTATGTAAT
>NZ_BAAHAP010000234.1:0-1066 GCF_054777495.1 Echinicola sediminis
TCCTGTTATTCGACTACAAGGCTAATAACTAATCATGGAAAGTGGCCCAATGACCTCCGGCACCAAACAACACGTGCATCCTAAAACGGCCCAATGACCTCCGGAAAATCTACTCTATTTTTGGCCCAGTGATTCCCGGAATGGCTGGCCCGCTATCACCGTAAACTGTGGCCCAGTGACCTCCGTTTTAGACACCTAAAAAATCTGAAAGGGTATATGGGATAGATTTGATACTGGGCGGATTATAATAAAGCATTCTTTTTCATGGGATAAATTATCATTTAAAGTTTACTCCTAAGAGATGAAAAAACTCAAGATCTTAGAAAAAGCGCAAGGACCGGGCTTAATGAGGCTGCTTGATGGACCTTGGCATGAGCTCTGTCAGCTTGAAAATGGATACCTGAGGGACAGTGCGGATAAAATTGAGCTTCTTGCGAATAAAAAATTTAAGATAACTGCTTATAAAGTGGAGCCCTATTTCGAGGATAGCAAAACCATTTCTTATTGTGGATATATCAGTGAAGGGTGTGGTGCGCATATCATTATCGACAAGATAAAATCAAAAAATGGAGGTTATGTATTACGAAGTTATTATCCAGGAAGCTTTTTTGTTCTCCTAGTCCCCCAATTCCAAAAGAAGCAATATGATCAAAGGGAAGAAGTTGAGCCGGTTAGAGGGCAGGAAATTCACAATAATGAACCGATCATAGTTCATCATGCATGCAGTGCCGTAAGGGAATATCAAAATGAAAATACGACCCATGCAAAAAAACATTTGCTACAGATCTATGATTCTATTAAATCTGATCCCTCTGTATTAGCTAGGATAGGCAGTTTTGGGGATGTGGGAAAATCCTTACTTCTTATGCTCCAACTACGTCTTTTCAGCGACAGGAAGGCATTAAAAATGCTCGCCAATATAGGATACCTGATGTTGACTGTATATTCCGATCCATCTTGACCACCTGTTCCGGTGATGTTGACCACTTTTTTCCGATGATGTTGACCACGCCGTTTTAGGGTGGTAATGTTGGTCGGAGGGTAAAATTCCGGTGATATTGACCAC
>NZ_BAAHAP010000235.1:0-1065 GCF_054777495.1 Echinicola sediminis
TCTTATCTCAAACACTTTCAGATGATAATATTGAATTACTAAGTGATTACTATGTCTTAGAACAGTTAATTCAATTTCAAGAAAAACTAAATGAGGTGATTTTAAAATTGCGATAAGATGTTGATGGACAAAATACTTGACTTTTATTGGTATCACATTCGAAATCTTAAAAGACACGAGAGAAAGCTCATTAAATACCAAGGATTTGGTGATCGTTCAATTATTAAATTCAAACGTGAATCTGAATTAGAATGGAGTACTATTTCAAAGATTTTGGACTCTATTAAGATTTTGGATGGTTTAGAATTGCGTAATCATATAAGAACTATATATAGTGAAAATAAAGAACTTTTTGATCACCCTGATACATACGTGACACATTTTGGACCAATTGGTAAAAGTGGAGCGTTTGTTGTAAATCAATTTTTGAGATGTTTCCCCGGCAAACAAAGAATGATAATTGCGAATTCAAATTCCGAGTTAAGCAAGCTTCCCGAAAATGCTTCGATTATATTTCTCGATGATTTTATAGGAACAGGCAAACAAGGTTTAGATTACATTAAGCAAGTCAGCCCATCACTCAACTCAAGTATAAAGCCATATTTATTTACGATTTGTGGAACACGAGAAGGAATAGAATTAATTGATGGTTATCGTTCGAATTTCAAAATTAAGACGCAAGTAATTCTTTCGAAAGAGACAGATCATCTTTTAGATCCATCAAATAAAATTCTCAACGAAAATGAAAAGAAAAGGATTATTGAGTTGAATCAAATGATTGGTATTGTTGACAAAAATAAATATCATTTGGGTTTACCATTTGCTTTTTATTATTCGGCACCTGATAATGCATTAGGAATTCTCTGGAGCGATAATACAAAATACAAAAACAAAAATATTGACAAAAGATGGTACGGACTTATTCCAAGAGAGTACTAAATACCTCACATAACAGGCGTTTGGCTCAATGGCGGGTAAAGTGGTTAATTGAACATTCTGCCTCGCATCAACTTTTGTGGTGTATTGAAAGTTTTGTGCTCCGAAACCCGCCACTGCGCCAAGCGC
>NZ_BAAHAP010000236.1:0-1013 GCF_054777495.1 Echinicola sediminis
GATCCTACCCGAAGGATATGGATATGGATCTGGATATGGATAATGCATTATTTTAAACGTACATAGCCCTTAAAACTAATAAAAATAAAGAGAGAGGATCAAATGTTTCATAGTGAGATCTCGCAGAACGAAGTGTTGTAAGTTTTAATTACGGCTAATTAAGTGTGTTAGATATTAAATAAGGTGAGCAAGACTATTATCAAAGTAGAGAACCTGTCCAAAAGATATAGATTAGGGCTAAAAGAAAAAAAGACTAATACTTTAGCCGGACAGGTTGGGAATATCCTAAAATACCCTTGGGAGAATTTCCAGCGTTTGCGTAAGTTGGGTCGATTTGGAGAAGAAGATGATTCCATTTTTTGGGCGTTAAAGGATATCAACTTTGAGGTGAAAGAAGGTGAAGTTCTTGGTATTATAGGTAAGAATGGAGCTGGAAAATCGACCTTGCTGAAAATTCTCTCTCAAATCACTGAGCCTACTTCAGGAAAGATCACCCTTCATGGTCGGGTAGCGTCTTTACTGGAGGTGGGGACAGGGTTTCATCCCGAACTAACAGGTAGGGAAAACATCTATATGAATGGAACTATTTTGGGGATGACCCGGAGGGAAATCGACCAAAAACTGGATGAGATTATTGATTTTTCCGGGGTTGAAAAGTTCGTCGATACGCCCGTGAAATTTTATTCTTCTGGCATGAAAGTTCGTTTGGGTTTTTCCGTTGCCGCTCATTTAGAACCGGAGATTTTGATCATCGATGAAGTCCTAGCCGTGGGTGATTATGATTTCCAGAAAAAGTGCCTGGGAAAGATGGAGGATGTTAGTAAAAACCAGGGTAGAACTGTACTCTTTGTAAGCCATAATATGGCTGCGGTGCAGAATTTGTGTAATAGAATTATATATTTATCGGACGGAAAAGTCAAAATAGATGGAGAAGTAGAAACCTCTATTTATCAATATTTAAATGGTAATTCAAGCGAACAAAATATAAATTTAAATAATTTAGGGAATAGCAC
>NZ_BAAHAP010000237.1:0-991 GCF_054777495.1 Echinicola sediminis
GGACTTTTATCCTTCCCGAAAGTGGCCTGCGATAAATTCAGGACTGAAGGGGGGCGCTTTTGAAATAGTGGATAGGATTTCATAAAGAGTCTTGCCCCGAATAAGGTGAGAGAAAGTTCTGTTCAGACGAAAGGAAGAACCAGTCGGTAGGGCTCCGGAAGGAAGAGACTTTTAGGCTGAAGATGGGTGGGGCAGAACGCAATGGGGGAGCTGCCGAAAAAACCTGAAGATGGTGCTCCACTGGAAACCGGCCATGTACAAAGCCAAAAGGGTTTTTATGAGGATGTCTGGATCCGGTCTAAATCGATAGGTAATGCCAGGCTCGTTATGAAAATTAGATCGGTACAACCGTGAAAACCAGAACGGGAACGCCCGGCCTCTAACATCACCTTGGATACAGCGGGAGTACCAAGTAAATATAAAAATCAGTATTTTTAAGAAGTTTGGGGAAAGTAGGAAGCGGGGAGCTCCGAACGTCCGCCGCCTCCAAGCTGAAGACCGTTAGCTGTAATGTAAAAATGAGAGATTGAGATATTTTCTATTAACAATTTTGATAATGAACATTTTTAACCTTTTCGGACAAAATCAACCGAAAGAAGACCCCTATTGGGAATTTGACCAATCGAAACATTTTCGCCCAAAATTAAATACAGGGGAATTTTTCAAATTCACAGGATTTGACTTTGGATGGTACGTTCTTGAACCAATTTCTGAATATATCCAAGACAGAAAAGGTGAGTTAAAAAAGGGAAACACATTATCCTATGGACAGAAAGCACTTTATTATTGGTGGTATGTAGATGCCCAAGTTACCAATGGTGGTTTTACACAATTCTATTATAATGACTACGGAAAGTATGTACCTACGTATCCCCCTTACGAACTGCGTATTTTAAGATAAAACCCAAGTCCCCATTTTTGTAAAAAAGATAGGATATGGACAATTTGACCGAAACCATGACCTCCTTGGTTTGCGAGTTCGAACAGAGTG
>NZ_BAAHAP010000238.1:0-944 GCF_054777495.1 Echinicola sediminis
GGTATCCATAGCAGGTTTTATCACCCAATATACTTATGCGGCCATGTGGTTTGGCTTTACTTTGGCGGCTTATTCTGCCATTGGTAATGACAGTATCCAGACCATCGGTACTTTCATCGCTTCCAACCAACGGAAGAAATGGTATTGGCTTTGGCTGTTTATGGGAGGGATTTTCGTGGCCACAGCAGTTTATAGCTGGGTGATTTTTGACGGGGATGTGAGTTACCAACGTCTTTATGTCAAGGGACTGGACAAGGCTCCGGAACAGTTTGTCTTCCTACAATTGGCCGCACCTATCGTATTGATGGTGATGACCAGGTTAAGGATGCCGGTTTCCACCACATTCCTACTTCTAAACGTATTTACCTACAAAGCGGGAACGATCGCAGGGGTAGTACAGAAAAGTTTGATAGGATATTTACTGGCTTTTGGTATTGCCATCGGTACCTGGTTCATTCTGGAAAAGTTTGTGAGCAGCTACCTGAGGGGCAAAGCCAAAAATTACTGGTATATTTTGCAGTGGATCACTTCCGGTACGCTATGGTCACTGTGGTTGATGCAGGATGCCGCCAATATTGCCGTTTTCTTGCCCAGAGCATTGAATATTTATGAATTTGTCGCCTATACTGGATTTATTTTCTTTGGCATGGGCTTCCTTTTCTACTTCAAAGGTGACAGGATCCAGGGTATTGTCAATGAGAAAACCAAGGTGACCGATGTACGTGCGGCTACCATCGTGGACTTTGTATACTGTATATTATTGTTCTACTTTAAGATGTACAGTAAGATGCCTATGAGTACCACTTGGGTATTCATCGGATTGCTGGGAGGCAGGGAAATCGCCATTGCCCTTGCCAAGTCCAAGAAGCTGAAGAAACGCAAGGCAAGATTGGTAAGAGCTTACCGAATGGCCAGCAACGATGTATTTAAAGCATTTATAGGCC
>NZ_BAAHAP010000239.1:0-865 GCF_054777495.1 Echinicola sediminis
GGTTTATCCGGCAGCTACAATGTGGCTTTAATGAAAGCTTCACCTAAAGAAAATATTAGGAAGGGGTTTATATTCTATCTTCTACAACTTCCGGAATATCATGATGTTGTTGTAAAAAACTCTGAAAGAACAGCTGGACAAACCGGTGTAAATCTTGAACTATTAAACAAATTCAATGTTCCCCTCCCACCTATATACTATCAGGATGAGATATTAGCTAGATTAGCTAGAATTGAAAAATTTAAAGAAAAAATAGAAATATCATTAAATCATTTAGAAATACAATTTTTATCTCTACAGAAGAGATTAATGGGTTTTTAAATCCTTAGTATCGAAATCAACTTTAATTTATTATTTTATTTTTTTAATTAAATAAAGCGTAAACCACTATGACTTAAACAATTAGAAAAAAGCTATTTCACTTAACTAAGAAAATTTTCACTATTAATTCACACGCATTTATAGCCGATATTTTAACTTTATATTTAGTAGCCTGGATTTATTTTCCACAGTATTTAACCCCTACCTGAGAATTATTTTTTGTTCATTTGAATTGACGTATTGTTCTGTATATCGAAAATGGCAAAGATATCAACCCTAGTGGAAAATTATTTTTATTTATGAACAAAGAATGACTAAGCATGGGTACCATATTGGTACAAATTTTATTTAACAATTAAATGAGTAGTGTAACTTTTCTTTTTGTTTTTGTAACTATTTTAACAATAGTTTTTTTACTTCTTAATTTCATACTTCCTCCTCATAATCCCTACCAAGAAAAATATAGTATTTTCGAGTGTGGTTTTCATAGTTTCCTGGGTCAAAATAGAACTCAATTTGGGGTAAAATTCTTCATATTTGCACT
>NZ_BAAHAP010000240.1:0-850 GCF_054777495.1 Echinicola sediminis
GTTGAATTTGTCATAAGGCTTCGTTGCTAAAAAACTAGAGTACAAGTTACGAAAAATGGAATATTATGGAAATAAGGAATGATAGAATGTCCTGATTAAGGGTTTAAAAACCGTTTATTGTTTTTAGTATGTGTCATTCAGAATGTCTCTATGACCAGGAAAATTCTTGCCCTTCAAAACTGATAAAATATTTCGCTATCCCAGCTGAAATCCTCGCATAATTTCCTATTTTAGTCAAAATTTGTCAAGTCAATAATCAAATAGACTTAAAATGATTGGAGATAAAATACGGGAACTCCGCGAAGGTGAAAATATCCTGCTCCGGCAGCTTGCCGCACAACTGGATATGGATACGGCCCTGCTCAGTAAAATGGAGCGTGGAGATCGCCTTTTTAGAAAAGAAGATATCATCGAACTGGCCAAAATTTTCCATCAGCCTCAGGAAGAATTGCTGACCCTGTGGCTGGCGGATAAAATCCTGAAAACAGCCGAAGGAGAAGCCTATATTCCACAAGCCCTAAGCTTGGCCTTACAAGCCTTTAATAAAAACCATTCCATCTGAACTTTAGCGATATGAGTATAGATAAACTGGACTTAAAGTCCCCTGACTTGGTCAAAGAAAATTTTGATAAACTGGCCCAACTTTTTCCAAACTGCGTCACCGAATCAGAGGTGGAAACAACCAATGGCACTGAGCTCCGCCGAAGCATCGACTTCGACTTGCTGAAGCAAGAGCTTAACCATGCCGTAGTAGAAGGTACAAAAGAGCGCTACCGTCTGGAATGGCCAGGAAAGCGTGAAGCCATTGTGACCGCCAACCTTCCCACTACCAAAACCCTGCGCCCGGTAC
>NZ_BAAHAP010000241.1:0-768 GCF_054777495.1 Echinicola sediminis
CAAGGTACGCCATAAAGCCCTATACAATGTATTGGGGATCAACCGTGAAGGGAAGAAGGAGGTACTGGGCATGTACCTTTCCGAAAGCGAGGGGGCGAACTTCTGGCTACAGGTACTCAGCGATCTACAGCACCGTGGAGTACAGGATATCCTGATCGCCTGTACCGATAACCTTAAGGGCTTCCCCGAGGCGATCGGGTCGATTTTCCCGAAAACAGAGATCCAGCTCTGCGTGGTCCACCAGATCCGGAACAGCCTGAAGTACGTGGCCAGCAAAAACCAAAAGGAGTTTGCCGGTGACCTGAAAAAAATCTATAAGGCCGAGACAAAGGACTTGGCCGAGTCGGCATTACTGGACCTGGAAGAAAAGTGGGGGAAGAAATACCCCATAGTGATCCGTTCCTGGAACGACAACTGGGAGAGGCTGAGTGCCTTCTTTGCCTATACACCGCCCATCAGGAAGCTGATCTATACCACCAATGCGGTGGAAGGCTTCCATCGACAGGTCAGAAAGGTCACCAAGACCAAAGGGGCATTTACCAGTGACATGGCACTCCTAAAGCTGGTTTATCTTGCCACACAGCGGATCGAGAAAAAATGGACGACCCCTCTACAGAACTGGAGCTTGACAGTCCAGCAACTGGCCATTAAATTTGAGGGGAGGATCAGTTTGGACATCAATACGGAAACCTAATTATTTAGTGGAAATTTCCCTTCCCTGGGGCTAGCCCCAGGGAAGGGAAAGGACAGAGTTTAGCTAACACTCCC
>NZ_BAAHAP010000242.1:0-752 GCF_054777495.1 Echinicola sediminis
GTGTTATTTGTCAAACATATACAAATTGGGAATTAATTATAATAGATGATGGAAGCACAGATAATACTCGGGAAGTAGTGGGAGATTTTTTGATAGATAAAAGAATTAAATACATTTATCAAGAAAATGCAGGGGTTTCAGCGGCAAGGAATCATGGTGTAAAAAATTCGATTGGTAAATATTTGTGTTTCTTAGATAGTGATGATTGGGTTAAAGAGTCTTGGCTGGAGGATTTTATGTGGAGCCTAAAACAAGAAACTGATGAATTGGTGATTCTAAGCGGATATGTTAAGAGATTGTCAAAAGGTTTGTCTATCATAAACTTACCAGATGAAAAGAGTTATATCCCGAAATTATCTGGTACATTTTTGGTTTCTAGGAAAATATTTGACTGTGTAGGAGGTTATGATGTTAATTTAAAATTTGGGGAAAATACTGAACTATTTTTTAGAATAGATAGAATAAGTAAATTAAAACACATCATTATTTATAAAGCAAATTTGATATACAATCAATCAAATGATGGTGGAAGTCGGTCTTTAGACGGAACGATTGAATCACTAAAATTTATTTTAAACAAGCATGGTAGCCATTTAGGTAAACATGTTTGTTTTTTATATTATCAAATTTTAGGAGTGAATTTGTTAAAAAAAGGACAAATAAAAGATGCAAGGTATTATTTAAAAAGAGGTGTTATATGTAAACCATGGAATCTAAAAGCTTATGGGCGTCTTTTAATTTCAATTTTACCA
>NZ_BAAHAP010000243.1:0-736 GCF_054777495.1 Echinicola sediminis
GTGTTGAACGAGTGGTGCTTGGAAAGGGGTAATTATGGGGAAGGCTTTTTCCTGAGGCATAAATCTTTATATTTTACCTACAGTCCTAAACATTAAACGGTTTGGATCTTTTTTGTCGGGAAGGAAAGGGAATGTAAGCAGAAGGAGGGGCCAGGTAAGCCGGAACAGGTCAGATGTATGGAGAAGGGATGCAGATGTGATGTGAAGGAAGAGATTTTTATCCGGAAGGAATACAGCTGTAAGCTGAAGGAACGCGATTGTATCCCGAAGGAACGCAGCTGTAAGCCGAAGGAATGGAGTTTTTTGTGCCCTTTGTGCTCCCTCCGCGTCCTCCGTGGTTAAGTTATTAAACCACAAAGTGCTCAAAGGAGGCACGGAGCTCGCGAAGTTTCTTTCCAGAAATACACTAGTGTCCTTTGTGAAACCTCAGTGTCCTCCGTGGTTAAGTTATTAAACCACAAAGTGCCCAAAGGAGGCACGGAGCTCGCAAAGTTTCTTTCCAGAAAAACACTAGTGCCCTTTGTGAAACCTCAGTGTTCTCCGTGGTTAAGTTATTAAACCACAAAGTGCTCAAAGGAGGCACGGAGCTCGCGAAGTTACTTTCCAAAAATACACTAGTGTCCTTTGTGAAACCTCAGTGTCCTCCGTGGTTAAGTTATTAAACCACAAAGTGCTCAAAGGAGGCACGGAGCTCGCGAAGTTTTTTTCCAGAAATACACTAGTGCCCTTTGTAAAA
>NZ_BAAHAP010000244.1:0-720 GCF_054777495.1 Echinicola sediminis
GCTTTATAGGTAACTATAAAGCGGTTTTTTTATTTTGGGGGACAGATTGGGGGACAGTTTAGGGGAGTTAAGAAATTTTACTCTGCAAATAGCATTTAAATAATTCTACCCATTCTATAAGCTTTGATAATGGGGTGATAACTAGTGCTTCCCAATCGCCTAAAGCATAAATGGAGAATAAAAGAGTAATAAGAAATAATATTAGTGAAATTCGTAATTCTAATTTACCTAGTTTTGGCTGGTCATTAGAAAAATTAGTATACCATGTTGTTAGAAACATCCAAGAAGTATTTAAAAAGAACATTCCTATTATTTTCCAAAGGACTGAAACTTGGGTTGTCCAAGGATATACTACTGACCCAATAAAGCTGAAGAATAAGAGTATATGGGTAAGCCCTTTGAAAACATTGCTTATCTTTTTCTTGAAGCTTCTTTTTGTATTTTCAGAGTTATAATCTTTAGTTAATTTAGTTGTTTTTTTCTCATCTATAACATATTGGACGTTCATGTTTAAGACATTTTTATATGGAATTACAAAGCAATCCCCCGGAATGTCTTTAAAAGTAATATTGTTTTCTTGGTCCTTTTTATATCGGAAGACCCCAGTCAAATACAAAGTGTCTAAATTCCCCTGAGGGCATAAACTATATTGAGTTAGATATCCAGTAAATAACTCATTTCCTTTTTCTCCATAGTTAATAAGAACATCTACAATTGTAG
>NZ_BAAHAP010000245.1:0-713 GCF_054777495.1 Echinicola sediminis
CCCCGAACCCCGCCAACGTTTCACGGAACGCGAAAAAATTCCGCGTCCCGTTCACCGTTTTCTGATGAGAAAGTTTGCTGTTTTGACCCGTTCGCCCTTCTGAACGCTCGAAACAGATCGCGCATTGCTTTCGTGAATAGTTATGCAGCCTCCTAAAAACAATTCTGCCGCGTTTTTCTGGTTCTTCCTGGTGTTTCCTTGTATTTCTGCGTTTTTTGCGTCAGAAAGCGTCTGAGAGCGTTTTAAGGGGGGCGCACAACGGATGTTATGGTAAATGGATCGGGTTTGCGGGAAGGCTCGACAGGTTTTGTCGTTGGGGGTAGTGTAAGCGACTGAAAAACAAACGCCCCTGAAATTCGTGTCTCTCCGCCAAGATTGTCACGAAAATTCAAGGGGCGTGTGGGTCGTAACACACGGAGGAAATCCTAACACATGAGCGCCGCGCTTCAATACTTCGAAGAAAATTTACCCCACCGTCCCTATCACACGGATGATCTCGCTTTTGGTCTTCGCATCTCCGGCAAAGGGCGTGCGCTTCTTGCGCGGTACATCCAGCAGAACCAGCCTCATGCGCAGTTCTGGCTGGTTTTTGACGTTGACCGTGTAGGAGCTGCGATTGACTGGAGCGACCGGAACGCCCCCGCGCCGAACATCACCGTAAAAAATCCTGTGAACGGTCAGTCTAAGACGCTCAACATACACGTAGCTTCAGT
>NZ_BAAHAP010000246.1:0-708 GCF_054777495.1 Echinicola sediminis
TACACGGATTTTCACGAATTTTATAATCTTTAATAATATACAGTTGACTCACCCCTTTTTATCATAGCTTGAAAGCCTATAATCGAACCATTTTTAAAGGAAGTAAGCAGACAAAACCGGTAATCCTATTCATTCCTACTGAGAAATTTTTCAAACCTATTAAACCCTGAATAAAGGAATGATGGGACTACCGGAATTTGTTGAGATTTTGTTTATCAAAGCCCGGTGGAAACTGTTTTTGCTCCCCGCTGGGCAGTCAATTCTTTTCTTACATTCAAACGTCTGTAAGCCCCCATAGGGTCTATGGCTCCTTCAGCCTGAAGTCTTGCTTCTGCCAATAAAGGCCTTACATCGGTTCTGTACGCTCCCTGAAGAATCTCCTGGGCCAATGAAGGGTCATTGTTTTCCCTCGCTTCTTCCAAGGCGGCCCTGTCCACCAACATGGCCTGCGCATAGGCCAGGTTGATCGCCTCCAGAGACTGCAACAGGTCTTCCAATGGATCTTTCAGGTTATGGCTGGCATCGATCATCCAGGCAGGGTAGGGATTGTTGGAAGAAGGATCTTCCATCCCGTCCACCAGTTCGTTGAAAATCAGGAACAGCTGATAGGGTTTCAGAGAACCCACGGTCACATCATCATCCCCATACTTGGAATCATTGAAATGGAAACCGCCCAGTTTGCCCACCATCATCAGGGTGGCCACGATC
>NZ_BAAHAP010000247.1:0-698 GCF_054777495.1 Echinicola sediminis
GTGGAGTTCCCTTAATGCGGGCGATGTTTATAGAATATCCTAACGATGAAAAAGCCACTGAATTGGACAATCAGTTTATGCTGGGGGAATATCTTTTGGTGGCACCTGTGGTGGAAAAAGGAGCGGAATTCAAAAATGTATATTTGCCTGAAGGGGAGTGGATTGATTTTCACGATAAGCAGACCATCTATAAAGGAGGGCAGGAAATCAAGTACAATGCTCCATTGGATGTAGTGCCTTTGTTCGTAAAAAGAGGCGCTATGATTCCTACTATGCCTGTTATGCAATACATCCATGAAAAGGAAGATTATCCTGTTATCTGGGAAGTTTTTCCAAAACAGACCGGAGACGATAATTTTGAGTTGTACGAGGATGATGGCATCAGTAATGATTATAAAGAGAATAAGTTTTCCGTTTCCAAATTGGAGGTAGATCAACAAGGAAATGCTTTAAGACTAAGCTTTTCCAAAAAACAGGAAAATGGATATGCACCTTCCCAACATCCTCAGTTCGTAAAAATCCACCTAAATGGAAAACCTAAAAAAGTGGTATGGTCAGGAAAAAAGGTAAGTAAAGTAAAAAAACAAAAGTTTTTTGATGGAATGTCTATAGATCAAAATAAGACATTATGGGCTTGGGATGAGGATAATAAGGTTTGTTACCTACTGCTTTCGGATATGGATAAACTAGAAATAAAC
>NZ_BAAHAP010000248.1:0-678 GCF_054777495.1 Echinicola sediminis
GAAGTGATGTGGGTAAAAGGATCAGGCGGGGACATCGGTACTTTGACCAAGAGCGGACTGGCGGGCCTGTATTTGGAGAAGTTGCATGCCCTTAAAAATGTATACAGAGGATTGGAGTTTGAAGATGAGATGGTGGGGCTGTTTAACCACTGTATCTACGATCTTGACTCCAAGGCACCTTCCATCGATACACCTTTGCACGCATTCCTTCCCTTTAAGCATATCGACCATCTTCATCCGGATGCGGCCATTGCGATAGCGGCTTCCAAAGACGGTGAACAGATCACACAGGACCTTTTTGAAGGACAGATCGCCTGGGTGCCCTGGCAAAAGCCCGGCTTTGACCTGGCCCTGCAGCTGGAGAAAGCCTTGGCCGACAATCCCGGTATCCGCGGTATCATGCTGGGCGGACACGGTTTGTTCACCTGGGGTGACACTGCCTATGAGTGCTATATCAACAGCTTGGAAGTAATCGACAAAGCTTCCCAATACCTGGAAGACAATTACGGCAAGAAGCGTCCCGTGTTCGGTGGCCAGAAGATTGAATCTTTGGCTCCTGAGGCACGTAAGGACCAAGCGGCCATTATTGCCCCTGTGTTGAGAGGTCTGGCCTCCGGTTCCAACAGGATGGTAGGCCACTTTACCGATGATGAGCGGGTATTGCAGTTTGCCAACAGC
>NZ_BAAHAP010000249.1:0-678 GCF_054777495.1 Echinicola sediminis
GTACAAAATGCCATTGGGTAGTTGAGATTTTACAATTTTCCTTAAATTAGTGTTATGAGTATCATTCAAAGTCAAATGGATAAATTAAAAACTCTTTGTGATCAACATCGGGTTGAAAAAATGTATCTTTTTGGATCTGCTATGAATAGCAACTTTAATCAGCAAAGTGATATTGATTTTTTGGTAAAGTTTAAGCCTATAGATTTAGCGAATTATTTTGATAATTATATAAATTTTAAAGAAAGCTTAAAAAGGCTTTTCGGAAGAGAAGTTGATTTGGTGGAGGAGCAAACCCTTAAAAACCCTATTTTAATCAAATCGATCAATAGAAATAAGGAGTTGGTTTATGGATGAAAGAATCCTTAAATGGCTTTATGATGTAAAAATAGCCATTGATGAAATTGAGAGTTATTTCGAAGATCGAGAAAAGGACTTTTTAAAATACCGAGAAAATTTGATGCTCAAGAGGGCGGTAGAAAGAGATTTGGAGATTATTGGAGAAGCAATCAATCGAATTCTTAAGAAGGATGACTCTTTTGAAAAAATCATAACAAATGCTAAGTCGATAATTGGTTTAAGAAATCAGGTTATTCATGGCTACGATACTATTTCAGACGAAAATATTTGGTCTATAATTATATACCATATTCCAAAATTAAAGAAAGAAGTGGAAAAGCT
>NZ_BAAHAP010000250.1:0-653 GCF_054777495.1 Echinicola sediminis
CTACCGCGCACACGGCCTGCCTGTGTCAGAAAATCTGTTGGAGCAGGATTTTTACGCCAGTGGCCCGAACCAGAAGTGGGCAGGAGACATCACGTACTTACGTACAGATGAAGGCTGGCTGTATCTGGCAGTGGTCATTGACCTGTGGTCACGTGCCGTTATTGGCTGGTCAATGTCACCACGCATGACGGCGCAACTGGCCTGCGATGCCCTGCAGATGGCGCTGTGGCGGCGTAAGAGGCCCCGGAACGTTATCGTTCACACGGACCGTGGAGGCCAGTACTGTTCAGCAGATTATCAGGCGCAACTGAAGCGGCATAATCTGCGTGGAAGTATGAGCGCAAAAGGTTGCTGCTACGATAATGCCTGCGTGGAAAGCTTCTTTCATTCGCTGAAAGTGGAATGTATCCATGGAGAACACTTTATCAGCCGGGAAATAATGCGGGCAACGGTGTTTAATTATATCGAATGTGATTACAATCGGTGGCGGCGGCACAGTTGGTGTGGCGGCCTCAGTCCGGAACAATTTGAAAACCAGAACCTCGCTTAAGCCTGTGTCCATATTACGTGGGTAGGATCAGAACTCCATCCAGTCGTTTGGGGTTGCTAATGACGTCCTGCATCCGCTTAATCTGGTCGGGCGTAGACATATA
>NZ_BAAHAP010000251.1:0-611 GCF_054777495.1 Echinicola sediminis
GTGAAGTTTGTATGAAATTTCAGAAAGCGTTAATTCATCGTAGAGTAAAAGTTCCTTAACCCTCTCAATCTTATGGAGAATAATATACTGCTGGATGGTAATTCCTTTTACTTCAGAAAAAGTGTTGGCCAAGTAAGTAAAGTCATAGCCCAATTTCTCACTTATATGGTCCGAATAATTAGTTTTTGGTAATTCATCTTCATAGTGAATCATTTCAATTATTAAATTCTTAATTTTTTCTATAAGTATACTCCTTTTGTCCTCCAGTAACTCTAAGCCCGATCGTAGCAAATTCCTTCCAAATTCACTTCGCTGTTCTTCTGAAATTTTTTCATGAAGATCTACCGCACCCAATTCTACCTCAAAATGTTGAAACCCCAATTTTTTCAGTTCTGCTTTCACCATCATTTTACATCTCAGGCTTACCATATATTTGATATAGAGTTTCATTATTTCCAATTATACTTACAATGATGAACGTATACCAAATTGATGGGTTATAGTCGAATTTCAAAATTTTGGATATAAAAAATATATTTCTGTAGTTTAATTGATCTATTAAATTATGCCAACGGGGAAATTAATAGCTCTAAACTATAATAACAAAGGCC
>NZ_BAAHAP010000252.1:0-570 GCF_054777495.1 Echinicola sediminis
GCTTCTGAGAAGGTCAAACGGTTGCTGTTAAACAGATCCTGATGCTGCTCGTGCTGTTCAGAGAGCACATCCAGTAGCATGGCGTGCGTTTCACGCACGTTCACGTTGAGACGCACGCTGTTCACCTGACCAAACGATACGTTCTGCAACCCCTGGTTGAGCATACGGATACGGTTCTGCTCGCGCTGAATGGTTTTGCGAATGATGTTCGCCACGCTGCGGGAACTGATCGCCAGTTTCTGTTCACGGGAGGTTAATTCTTCGGTCAGACGGCTAAGTTCAATCTCCATCTGTTCGATAGCTTCCACCGGATCATCGGTACGAATAATATCCTGACGAATACGTTCACGCAGATGCTGATAAACCGCCACGAAGAACTGAATTTTACGCTCCGGACGTTTCGGATCTTCCGACATGCGCAGCACGTCGCGCAGATGTTCGTTATCCGCCACCGCCAGACGCAGCGCACCTAACGCCTTATCCGACATGGAACGCAAATCATCAGCGGAGAGATAAGCCAGCTCACGACGGTGTAAGCGGCGCTCAACGCCGTTATCTTTCACCATGCGC
>NZ_BAAHAP010000253.1:0-564 GCF_054777495.1 Echinicola sediminis
GATGTTCACGATGTCACCTCCCAGGTTTTGGGCCCTTAGGACCTCAACGCCTGCTTTGGAAACGGCAAACTGGCCTTTCACCAGGATGTCCTGCAACAGGTCCCAGTCTTGCTCAGAAGTCTGCTCGATCGGCTTGGAAATGGCCAGCCCGGCACAATTGACAATGATGTCCACACCGCCGAATTTCAGGGCCGCTTCTTTATAAGCCTTCACAATATCATCCCCCTTGGTCACGTCCATCACCGCACCGGCCCCTACGTCTTTGGAGTAGGTAGCCACCGCTTCGTCCAGACGGTCCTGGTTGATATCGGTGATAAATACGCAGGCACCTTCTTTGGCCAGCTTATCGGCAATGGCCTTGCCGATACCTCCTGCTCCACCGGTCACCAAAGCCACTTTTCTGGACAATGGCTGCTCCTTGGGCATCCTTTGCAGCTTGGCTTCTTCCAACAACCAGTACTCGATATCGAATGCTTCCTGCAATGGCAGGGCAACATATTCTGACACCGCTTCAGCACCGCGCATCACATTGATGGCGTTGATGTAGAATTCGCTGGCCACACG
>NZ_BAAHAP010000254.1:0-560 GCF_054777495.1 Echinicola sediminis
ATATTGTTCCACCACGGCCAACATACCGGGTTGAATCATATCGTTGCCGATATAGGTTGAAAATTCGTAAAGCACCAGACAGAGAGGGAAAAGTAACGCCTGACGTCCAAGCCTGGCACCGGAAGCTAATTTATTTTGCATGCAATTTCTTCGCCAATAATAATCGCGCAGAGTTTAATAAAAGCGCAGCTAACGAGAAAGCGAATTTTGTAGCTGAAACCACGGTTAAGCACATTCTTACATTATTGCGAGTATAGCTACGCTTTCTTTAAGTTTTATTTAACCTATGCCCGTTACAATCACCCACCGTAAACAGGCCGCTTGAGGGAAATAAGACGATGCCGCTTTACCCAGTTTAACCTGCACTTTATTCTCAACGACTTGCCTGTATTGGCTCCCTTTTAATCACTTTGCGTCGGGAAGTTATGCTGGAAAATTTGAATCTCTCTCTATTCTCTCTTATTAACGCGACGCCAGACTCGGCTCCGTGGATGATCTCGTTGGCGATTTTTATTGCTAAAGATTTGATTACCGTGGTGCCGTTGCTGGCCGTGGTACTT
>NZ_BAAHAP010000255.1:0-558 GCF_054777495.1 Echinicola sediminis
GTGATAACCCGCTGTTATGAAAAAATGCTCGCCGCCAGTGAGAACAACAAAGAGATTTCGCTGATCGAACATGCGCAGTTGGATCACGCTTTCCATCTCGCCATTTGTCAGGCTTCTCACAATCAGGTGTTGGTGTTTACGCTGCAATCATTGACCGATCTGATGTTTAATTCAGTGTTTGCCAGCGTAAATAATCTCTACCATCGACCACAGCAAAAAAAGCAGATCGATCGCCAGCATACGCGGATCTACAACGCGGTGTTGCAGCGGCTGCCGCACGTCGCCCAGCGCGCAGCACGCGATCATGTGCGGACCGTGAAAAAGAATCTCCACGATATCGAGCTGGAAGGCCACCATTTGATTCGCTCGGCGGTGCCGCTGGAGATGAACAAGGTGGGAATGTGAGCCGAGTTTTCACCCTCACCCCTTATCGCCCGCCGGGTAAAGACCAAAGTTATAGGTTTTGCCTGCTTGCCAGGAGCGATCTAACAACACTTCCTGCGCACGTTCAAAAGTCAGCTGGTTAGTGCTGCTGTAGTTGGTGAAGGCAATGGCGAT
>NZ_BAAHAP010000256.1:0-535 GCF_054777495.1 Echinicola sediminis
CCCGCTTCCATCGCGTCTAATGAGCTTTGAGCGGAAACTACGGCTTGTTTGTAGGCGTTAATGCTACTGATAGATGCATTAATGTTGTTGAAGGAGGAACGCACGGTCTGCACGACGCTACGATGGGCACTTTCCAGTTGCTCGCTGGCACCGACAAAGTTGTACTGTGCCTGTTTCACCTGCGAGTTAACCATTCCGCCCTAATAAATCGGCAGCGAGAAGCTCAGGCCAACTTTGTTCTGGCCCATATTGCTATCGTCATACTGGGTACCAGCGGCACCACGGGTTTTCGAACCGCTATAAGAGGTGTCAGAAATCCCGGTAGAAGCCGTTAAATCCAGAGTCGGTAAGTGACCATCCTGCACCTGGCGAATTTGCTCGCGCGCCAGGTCCTGGCTCAAGCGTGCCTGTAACAGCGACAGGTTGCGTTTTTCGGCTTCTTTCAGCAGCGCGTTAACCGGCTGTGGTTTGTCGGTTTTAAAGTTTTCGACATTCAGCGCAGCCAGTTCCGGATAGTAGTTACCGGTGATCTGGC
>NZ_BAAHAP010000257.1:0-524 GCF_054777495.1 Echinicola sediminis
TCCTGTTCCATACAATTACCGCACATCCGATAGTATGTCACAGGAATGTGAAACAAAAGTATAAGGCGAAGATCGGATGATCTTCGCCAGGCTATCACGAGCGTTGATTGTCTTTCATCAATAAAGCGGTCATTGCAGAAATCAGGCATCCAGCCAGCAAATAAATGGCAACGCTATGCCAGTTCCCGGCAAAGTAAGTGATGAGTGCAGCGGCAATAAAAGGTGTAAATCCACCGCCAACCACACTGGCAACCTGATAACCGACTCCAGCACCACTGTAGCGATAACTGGCACCAAACATTTCGGTAAATGCGCGATTGCACTGCACAATATGGCGTTCCGGATCGAGGACAATCACCGGTCGGTCGAGATGGTCAACGGCAATAATCAATTGTCGGGTCTGTTCTTTTTGCGCCATTTCTACGCTGGCATCCCGTACCAGCGCCAGGTAATAAACTTTCCCCTCGGCGCTCACTTTCGATAGCGCAAAACGGGTCCAGATTTTACTGCCGTCTTTTTTCTCC
>NZ_BAAHAP010000258.1:0-518 GCF_054777495.1 Echinicola sediminis
CCCAATTACAAACTGATCATTAAGATAATGAAATTATTGAAAGTGCAGAAGATATTGCCATTACAAAAACAGAATTACTAAACCTTATCAATAAGAAAACTGCAGAGCAAAAGATTGGTATAGTCTCTGAATTTATTTGTCATTTATATTTAAGAGCAAATAATTATGAACAGCATTTTCTATTCAGGAACTTAGAGGAAAAGGGAATGAAGAAGGGATTTGATGGGCTATATTTAGTAGGAGATGATTTTTTTATTTATGAGAGTAAATCTTCACTGGAAACAACAACTGAGGCAACTCATAATGGTAATATTGGTGAAGCATATCATGATTTACGAAAAAAAATAGAAGGAATAAATGCAACAAATGACCCATGGCGCAATGCTTATAACCATGCATTGCATAGAAGTATTAATTACAACGATAATATATCAAAAACCTTAAAAAAACTTTCAAAAGAATATGTTCTAAAAAAGTTTAGTAAAGCTGAAAATTATAATCTAATTCCAAGCTCAACC
>NZ_BAAHAP010000259.1:0-517 GCF_054777495.1 Echinicola sediminis
TGTCCGCCTTGGCGGAGAATGCACAGAAACCCACAGAAAAGTTTTTTTAATTCCGTGGAATTCTGTGGAATCTGAGAGAAATAAATTTACTGGTGTAATTCCGGATAATCGTATTTTACAATTATTGTTGCTTCGAGTTGCACATTTTTTTAATGTCCAAGCTTGGTCCGGTCAAAAGGAAACCCCGTGAATAGGTAGTGAGAGTATTAGGGCCAGGCAAGTTTTTCTTTTTTTTGTAGGAGGCTGAAAATTATTGCTTCGGATCGTCAACGGAATTGAAATAAGAATCGTTATTATTTTTGAAATACTACTCCATAAGAACGGTATGTTCGATCAGCTTGTGATATAATGAAGTAGGGAGAATACAGTGCCCTTGCTTATTTTGTAGAATTAAAAGAATAATGCTAATATTGATCAAAATGAACTTCCCAATAAGCCCATGAAGTACCCGTACTTTATTTTTATTGTGATCAGTTGCCTTGTTTTTGGGATTTTATCCTGCAATGATCAAAAAACC
>NZ_BAAHAP010000260.1:0-515 GCF_054777495.1 Echinicola sediminis
AGACTAGGCTCTATGAAGTGAAGTAAAGGGTTAGTTCATTCCATACATTATACATATCTCCGCAACGCACGCAATGGAATCGCTTCCCTTCAGGACCCTTGCCTACAACATCTTGCATTTACCAGATATACCTCCTCCCCTTCAGTTCACAGAGCCAAGGTTCGCGAAAATTTCCCGCTCAAGACTTAAGGGAACTAAACAGGCAACAACTTTCCTACACAGGGTTTCTCGCCACCAAAACGGAGAGTGAGGTTAGATAAAAAAGAAAAGTAATAATATTAAAAAAGAAAATAATTAATTAAATAGATATTAATATATAAGTAATAGCTAAAGTATTAAAAGTAATAATTAAGGGGGATTAATATAACTAAGGGTTTAATATTATAATATTTATAATAAGCCTAGTTATAATATAAAAATTTATTAAGTAATAATTAAGATATCTAAGGAAAAATATAATAAATAATTTTAATTAATTAAATAATTTATAATATTTTTATAATAATTCTTATATT
>NZ_BAAHAP010000261.1:0-509 GCF_054777495.1 Echinicola sediminis
GTACGCAGCAACTCCTTGGCTCACAGAACACATGGCTACGATCCGACTTGGTGTACAAAAATATCTTCTCCGTTATCAGATGGTGTAATAAAGCCAAAGCCTTTGGAATTGTTAAAGAATTTTACTGTTCCTTCATTCATGTTTTTCTAATTTTGATTTGTTTTTGATTTATTAATAACTGGATGTTTTGTGCATACTACTGGAGGTGTTTTGGAGAAATTCCCAAATTCATCTACATAGACAGTCATATTTTCAAAACTTCCGTCCTTTGGTTGAGCTTTACGGAAAAGTCTATTTTCTAACTTTTCTTTTTTCTTTCGTCTTTTCAGGTCCGCTCTCTGCTTTTTTATAAATGCATTTTGATTTTTTGCCATAAGGAGAATTAATTTACAAAGGTGATCGCATGCCCGGGCTTTCCTGCCCTTCCGGTTCTTCCTATTCTATGGATATAGGAATCCATGGTCATCGGAAGCTGATAATTGATCACATGGCTTACATCGGACACATCG
>NZ_BAAHAP010000262.1:0-508 GCF_054777495.1 Echinicola sediminis
TGACGTATCGGGAAGTTTTGATGGGAAGCTAAAAATATTGCCTTCAGAAAAGTGGGATAAGAACTTATCAATACTGGTTTTTAATTCATCTTGCTTTTCTTTTGTGAGGTAATATTTATCAGTAATATCTTCAATGATTTGAACAGCAACCTTGCCATTTTTTATGGTTTTAGAAGTTTCCTGATTATCTTCAATTACTTTAAATGGAGATGTTTTAGTAAAGTCCTCATATTTTTTTTCATCGCATAGGTAACTATTGATTTTATCTTCAATCTCTTTGATTTTTTGCTCGATCTGATCCATTTTTCTGGAGAGTTCACTATACAAGTCAGAGTATTGTTCTTGGTTATGAGCTAACTTGGTTTCAAGTCCATTTATTTCATTTTTAAAATCCTTTTCCTTATCAAATAATTCCCTTTTATCTTTCAGATAGTCACTAACTTTATCTCTATTTTTCTCAATAAAGTTTAATTCATTTTCAAAGTCGGATCGTAGCCCATGTCGTTCT
>NZ_BAAHAP010000263.1:0-508 GCF_054777495.1 Echinicola sediminis
TAGCGCTCAAGGCGCTGCCGGAACCGTGGCGGCTCGGTTTTTTCTGGAGAACGGGGAGCAAAAACACGCAAAGGATTTTGAGGCGGCAAAAGAGCAATGCAGGATAGACAATCATGGTCAGAACGTTAACACGTAGCCCCTGATTGTCCGCCTGCCGCTAGCTCAATTTGAAAACATGGCCATGATTCGGCGCTGAATATCACCGTCTTTGTTGACCAGTGTTTTAGTGACAAACGCTGCATGGTTTTTCGTAGTGTTGTATCCCTTCCAGACTTCATGTGGATCGAGGGCATACGCACAAACCTTACCAGCAACGGGGATTCTAACTAATGCATTTTTTGATTCTAAGTAATTGAGCCACCGAATAATTGTGCTTCTGCTAACTCCAAGTTTTTCAGCTAGGAATTGCTGATCCGCAACGACAGCGCCACACGTAGGATCGATATGCTCCGCTAAAAATGAGTACAGCTTCAGTGCTGATATGCCTTGGCTATCCTTCAGCAGCTCT
>NZ_BAAHAP010000264.1:0-505 GCF_054777495.1 Echinicola sediminis
CGCCTGTTACGCGAGGAAAGCGCGTGGATCCTGCAAAATAGCCAGGCGTGCCTGCTGGTAACCAGTGCGCAATTCTATCCTATGTATCAACAGATTCAGCAGGAAGATGCCACTCAATTGCGGCACATTTGCCTGACAGATGTGGCACTTCCCGCTGATGATGGCGTGAGTTCGTTTACTCAACTGAAAAATCAACAACCTGCCACCTTGTGCTATGCACCGCCGCTATCGACTGACGATACGGCGGAAATTCTCTTCACCTCCGGCACCACCTCCCGACCGAAAGGTGTGGTGATTACCCATTACAACCTGCGCTTCGCTGGATATTACTCCGCCTGGCAGTGTGCACTGCGTGACGATGACGTCTACCTGACGGTAATGCCTGCGTTTCATATCGATTGCCAGTGTACTGCGGCGATCGGTGGGTGACAAGGTCAAACGCAACGGAAAGACCTTTTTGCCCGGCGGCCAGGTTACGGCGATAAAAAGCGTTGGACTCTTTTGC
>NZ_BAAHAP010000265.1:0-505 GCF_054777495.1 Echinicola sediminis
GAAGATCAATTGCAGGCAGGCACATTAAGTGAAGTTGCGGTCCCTCTGCCGCGCCTGATGCGTACGTTGTGGCGTATACATCATCGGCAAAAACACCTTTCCAACGCGCTACGGCGTTTTCTGGACTATTGCGATCCCGCGAATATACCGCGTTAAGTTGCTGTACAAGAACATGCTGGTGCTGTGTCGATTTCGTGACGCAGCGCCTTCAGCATGCATTCGCCAGAAAAGAGATTGGCTGCTTTACTTATAATCCCTGGGCGATCATGAAGGTGTCTTATAACCGTGTATTTCTGCCGGAAGGATTGCCAATCGTCTGCTACAATCGCGCCTCATTTTTTAGATGGATAGCATTTTTGTATGGTTTCCGAAACTAAAACCACAGAAGCGCCGGGCTTACGCCGTGAATTAAAGGCGCTGGCACAAGCGATGCATCAGGCCGGAAAACCCCTTGGTTTTATGTGTATTGCCCCGGCGATGCTGCCGAAAATTTTCGATTTCCCGC
>NZ_BAAHAP010000266.1:0-503 GCF_054777495.1 Echinicola sediminis
CCGAGAGAGATCTGTTAAAAAATGGAAGAGTCGGAAAAGGATAGAGGGGCTGATCGGCACTTCATGAAATCTCCCGAACAGCGATCATGCTGGTTGAGGGCATCCCGACTAACAAGTCGGGAGGGTCTGGGGTTCGAATCCCTCAATTCCCACAATGAATAGCCTTAATCAATTAAGGCTATTTTTGTTTTATGGGCTTCTATTTTTATATTCTATTTTCGGTTTCTTCGGACCGGTACTACATCGGTCACACTTCCGGCTCTTTGGAAGAAAGGTTAAGGAGGCATAATTCCAATCATAAGGGCATTACCGGTAAGCAATGTGACTGGGAGATGGTCTATTGGGAGGAATACCCGAGCAAAAGTTTGGCACATGCCCGAGAGAGATCTGTTAAAAAATGGAAGAGTCGGAAAAGGATAGAGGGGCTGATCGGCACTTCATGAAATCTCCCGAACAGCGATCATGCTGGTTGAGGGCATCCCGACTAACAAGTCGGGAGGGTC